>DASVAW010000153.1 GCA_036376135.1 Candidatus Polarisedimenticolaceae bacterium
GCTTGGGGGCGAGGCCCGCCGCGAGGCGAAGGAACGCGCGCCGTAGTTCCGCGAGGTCGACTTCGCGGGCGGCACCGTCGGACCCCGCCGTCGCGAGGGCGGAGGGGTCGTCGGGCAGGGGCTGGATCATCCCCCGGGGCCCGCGCTCGCGAAGATGGTCGATGGCGGCGTTCACGGTGATCCTGTAGAGCCACGTGTCGAAGCGCCGCTCGACGTCGAAGCGGCGGAGGACCTTCCAGAGCTTCAGGAAGACCGCCTGGGCGACGTCCCGGGCGTCCTCCGGGTCCCCGACGATCCGGCGGGCGATCCGGACGACCCCATCGCGCCGGAGGAGGACGACCTCCTCGAACGCCTTGCGGTCGCCCCGAGCCGCCGCCCGGAGCCTGTCGACCAGTGCCGCGTCGTCCCGCATCGCTCCGACCGCCGCGGGGCGGCCGGACGGGACGCCGACGCCGGAGACCGACGCGTGGTACGCGCGGGCCGGGGGGCGCGTCTAGCCGGAGGGAGAAAAACCCCGCGGACGAACGGCGAAGTGTAGCAGCGGCGTCAGTGGGCGGGTTGCGGGGCGCTTCGCCGCGCCTTCGCCTTCGGGGCCTGGACCGCCGTCACCACCTCGCGCGACGGGTCGAGCAAGGCGGCCTCGAAGACCTCCCGGACGTCCTTCACGAAGGAGAAGAGGAGGTCCCGGCGCAGCGCCTTCGGGATCTCCTCGAGGTTCTTCCGGTTCGCTTCGGGGAGCAGGACCGTCCGGATCCCCGACCGACGCGCCGCGAGCACCTTCTCCTTCACCCCCCCGATCGGCAGGACGTTCCCCCTGAGGGTGATCTCCCCGGTCATGGCGACGTCCCGGCGGACCGGACGCCCCGTGAACGCCGAGACCATCGCGGTGGCGAGGGTGATCCCCGCCGACGGGCCGTCCTTCGGGATCGCGCCCTCGGGGACGTGCACGTGGAGGTCCTTGCCTTCGAAGTAGTCCTCGGGAATGCCGAGCTCGGCCGCGTGCGCCCGCGCGAACGACAACGCCGCCTGCGCGGACTCCCGCATCACTTCGCCGAGCTGTCCGGTGAGGGTGAGCCCCCCGCGCCCGCGCATCACCGTCGCCTCGACGAACAACACGTCGCCCCCGGACTCCGTCCACGCCAGCCCGGTGGCCACCCCGACCTGGTGCTCCGCGAGGGCGTCCTCGCGCGTGGCGGGCGCCGGGCCGAGATAGGCCTCGAGACTCGACTCGATCACGCGCATCCTCCGCCTGCGCCCTTCGGCGACCTGGCGCGCGACCTTGCGACACACCTGCGCGACGTGGCGCTCGAGATTGCGAAGCCCGGCCTCGCGCGTGTAGCCGGCGATCAGCGCCCGCAGCGCGTTGTCGGAGAACTCGATCTGCCCCGACTTGAGGCCGTTCTCTCCGACCTGCTTCGGCACGATGTGACGCTTGCCGATGACGAGCTTCTCTTCCTCCGTGTACCCGGACAGGCGGATGACCTCCATCCGGTCGCGAAACGCCGGCTGGATCGGATCGAGCAGGTTCGCCGTGGTGATGAACAGGACGTCCGAGAGGTCGTACGGCACGCCGAGGTAGTGATCGCGGAACGAGAAATTCTGCTCGGGGTCGAGGACCTCGAGCAGCGCGGCGGAGGGGTCGCCGCGGAAGTCCTGTCCGATCTTGTCGACCTCGTCGAGCATGAAGACCGGGTTCGCGGTCCCCGCCTGGTGGATCCCCTGGATGATCCGCCCCGGCATCGCCCCCACATAGGTCCTGCGGTGCCCGCGGATCTCGGCCTCGTCCTTCACCCCTCCGAGCGACAGCCTGACGAACTGGCGCCCGAGGGCCCGCGCGATCGACCGTCCGAGCGAGGTCTTCCCGACGCCGGGCGGGCCGACGAAGCACAGGATCGGCCCCTTGCCTTTCTTGGAGAGCTTGCGCACCGCAAGGTACTCGAGGATGCGGTCCTTGATCTTCTCGAGCCCGTAGTGATCCTCGTCGAGGATCTTCCTCGCCTTCTTGAGGTCGAGATTGTCCTTGGAGTGTTTCGCCCAGGGCATCCCGGTCAGCCAGTCCAGGTAGTTGCGCACCGTCGCCGTTTCGGCGGAATCGGGGTGCATCCGCTCGAGCCGCCGGAGCTGACGGTCGAGCTCCTCCTTCGCCCCCGCGGGCATCTCCGCGGCGCGCGCCTTCTCGCGGTAGTGCTCGACCTCCTCGACGAGCTCGTTCCCCTCGCCCAGTTCCTGGAGGATCGCCTTCATCTGGTGGCGGAGGTAATACTCCCGCTGCGAGCGGTCCATCTCGTCCTTCGCCATCGAATCGATCTCGCGCTGCATGTTGAGGAGGTTCATCTCCCGGTTCAGGAAGTCGTGAACCCGCTTCAGGCGCGCGACGGGGTCGAGGGTCTCGAGGACCTCCTGGGACTCCTCCACCTTCAATTCGAGGTTGGAGGCGACGAGGTCGGCGAGCCGGCCGGGGTCCTCCAGGTTGTTGGCGATGACCTGCACCTCGCTCGGCAGGTTCTTGCCGAGGCTGCCCGCACGCTCGATCGCGCGCTTCACCGATCGGAGCAGGGCCTCCTTCTCGATCGAGGCTTCGTCGAACGGAAGATCGTTGAGCCGCTCGAGCTTGGCCTGGAGGAACGGGCGGGCGGTCGTGAACTCGCGCAGCCGGCACCGCGCCACCCCCTGGACGAGCACGCGGATGCGCTCGTCGGGGAGCTTGAGCATCCGCATGATCACCGCGACGGTGCCGATGTCGAACAGGTCCGAGCCGGCGGGGTCCTCCTCGTCCTTGTCGCGCTGCGCCGCGAGCACGATCATCCGGTTCTCGGCGAGCGCCCGGTCGACCGCCTGGATGGACATCTCCCGCGCCACCGACAGCGGCGCGATGATGAACGGATAGACGACCATGTCCCGGAGCGGAAGCACCGGGAGCTCGGACGGGATGTCGAGCCGTTCCTCGGAGGGACGATCGGTGGCGCTCATGCCGACTGGACCTCGATGGGAACCTCTTCGCCGCGACGGTTCGGGACCTTGGGGAACGAGATCCTCAGGAATCCGTCGGCGAGGACGGCCTCCGCCTTGTGGGTGTTGACCGGGGTCCCGAGCGGGATGACCCGCCGGAACCGCCCGAATGCGCGCTCGGCGACGTGGAACCGCGGGGACTGCGGGGGCTGCGGACGCGGCTTCTCGCCGCGGACGATCACGTTTCCCGCGTGCGCGCTGACCTGCACGCGGTCCCCCGGGACGCCGGGAAGCTCGACGCGCACGAGCAGATGGTCCTCGGTCTCGACCACGTCCACGATCGGCGTCCAGGTGCCGGCGGCGGCGTCCTCCGGTTTCGAGCCGAGGTCGATGAGGTTGTCGAAGAGCCGGTTGATCTCGCTCTGGATCCGCGCGACCTCGAACAACGGGCCGAACGTGTTGCTCATCGCTTCTCCCGCCCCCTCAGGGCTTGCGCGTCTCGAGCAGGCCGCGCAACTCCGCCATGAACTCCTGGACGTCCTCGAACTGACGGTACACCGAGGCGAACCGCACGTACGCCACCTTGTCCAGGTCGCGCAGCCGCTCCATGATCCGCTCGCCGATCCGGTTGGACTCGACCTCGCGATCCGCCGAGTCCGAGACCATCTGCTCGATCTCGTCGGCGATCGCCTGCAGCGCCTTCGCCGAGACCGGCCGTTTCTCGCAGGCGCGATGGAGACCGGCGAGCAGCTTCTGCCGCTCGAACGGCTCGCGGCGGCCGTCCTTCTTGATCACGAAGTACGGGATCTCCTCGACGCGCTCGTAGGAGGTGAAGCGCCGTCCGCACTGGAGACACTCGCGGCGCCGCCGGATCGAATCCCCCGCGCCGGTCTCCCGCGAGTCGACGACCTTGTCCTTCGTATGCCCGCAGAACGGACACTTCACGACGCCACCTCCGAGCCGGCGGGAGCGGAGCCGAGGGCGCGGACGTTGCGGGCGCCGTCGATCAGATCGCCCCAGGAAATGCGATCGGTGTGCAGGAGCACGGGACCGAGCACGAGGATCGGGACCACGATCGCCAGGTGCATGAGCAGCCCGGCCGCGACGGCGATATCCGGCGGCACCCCGAACAGGACGGTCAGCCCCCACTTCATCGCACCGTGGTAGCCCCCGGCGCCGCCGGGGGTCGGTACCGCGACCCCGAGGGCGAGCAGCGGCAGCATCACGAGGATCGCGCCGAAGGGGACGTCGGCGCCGGCGGCGCGGACGCCGACCCACGTCCCCGCGGCGATCGTCAGCCACGCGAGCGCGCTGTGCGCCGAGGCGATCGCGAGGATGCGCGGGCTCCGGAGCGCGTCGGTTCCGCGGGCGAGCGACAGGAGCGCCCGCACCCCCCATCGGACGGGCCCCGGGAAGGCGATCAGGCGCCGCTCGACCCAGGTTCCTGCGGCGGAAAGGGTCATCAGGAGCACGATTCCCGCGGCGAGCACGCCGACGAGCGACCATGCGGTCGTCTTGACCGAGCCGGCGTGCGCGGCGGCCTCGCCGTGCAGCGGCGCGAGGAGCAGGCCGATCGCGGCGAGGACGACGATCGCGACGCCGTCCAGGAGACGGTCCGCGGCCACGGTCCCGAGACAGGGTCCCAGCGGGAGCTTCTCCCGGCTCGAGAGGAGCATCGGTCGCACCACCTCGCCGAGGCGCCCCGGAACCACCCACGAGACGAGGTAACCGACGACGACCGACGTGCCCATCGGACGGAACGGCACGTCCTTGCGGACGGGCTCGAGCAGGTACCTCCATCGCCAGACCCGAAAGACGTTGTGACCCAGATTGAGGGCGGCGCCGAGCAGCAGGCCGCCGACCGACGCCCCGGCCAGGCCCGTCCCGACGGCTCGGAGATCGGTGTCGTGCAGGACCCAAACGAAGATCGCCGCCGCGAGCGCGAGGCCGAGCACGAACGACAGCACCTGTTTCATGAGAGCGCCAATGTAGGGTAGTTCCTCCGGCGGAATCAACCGAGAACCCCGAATCTTCGGAGCGATGGGGGCGATCTTCAGCGCGATGGGTCCTATTCGAGACCGAGAATCGCGAACGTTCGGCTGGTGCCGAGGACGTCGGCCCCGGATTCGACGGCCCGCAACGCCTGTTCGGCGTCCCGGATCCCTCCAGAGACCTTCAGAAGCAGCGTCGCCGGCAGCGCGGATCGGAGGGCCCGGATCCGTTCCGGAGCCAGCGCGCCTCCGTAGACTCCCGTGCCGGTCTTGAAGAAGGCCGCCCCCGACGGCCCGACCACCTCGCGGCCCACCCGCGCGAGGACGGGATCGTCGAACATCGCCGCCTCGACGATCGCCTTCACGGGAACCCCGGCCGCCCGAACGATCCCGGCCACGTAGTCGAGCGCCCGGGAAAACTCCCCCGCCCGGAGCCAACCCGCAGGGACGACGGCGTCCACCTCTCCCGCCCCGTCATCGACGGCGCGCCTCGCCTCGATCGCGGCGAGCTCGGCCGTCGAGGCGGCCGCCGGGAAGTTCACGACGACGACCAGGAGCGTTCTCGACCCCCGAAGCGGCTCCCTCGCGACGACGGCCGCGCGGGGGAGGACGCACAGCCCACGGACGGCGTGCGAGGCGGCCCGGGCCGCTTCGGCGAGGATCTCCGCGTGGGGGCGATCCGGCCCGAGCACCGCGTGATCGAATCGCGACGCCGTGAGGTTCATTCGAGGGCTCCCGGCGCGGCGGGGCGCACGCGCACGACCTCCGATCGTTTCACGACCACCGTCCCCGGCGGCTGCCCCCGCGCGCGCCGCACGTGTTTTCGCCGCGTCCACGTCACGTCGACGGCCCCGTGGCCGCGCGCATCGCTGAACCAGGCCGCGGCCGCGGCGGCCTCCTCGAGGGTCGCGCGCGGCGGCCGGGAGGCCCGGTCGGGGTTGCGAATCACCACGTGTGCCCCCGGGACCCCGAGAGCGTGGAGCCAGAAGTCGTCCGGGCCCGCGACCTTGAACGTCAGGCGGTCGTTGTCCCGGCCGGTTCGACCGACGAGGAAGGTCCACCCGTCGGTCGAGGTCGCCAGGCGCACCCCTTCGACCCGGGGGAGCGCCGCCGATCGCGCCGCGCGCTGCACGCGCGTGCCGGCCCTCAGGCCGACCGCGACGCCGATTTCGGAGAGCGACTGCGTGAGCCGCCGCTCCTCCGCCGCGGCGTCGCTCGCCACGCTCTCGCCGATCTCCTCGAGGCGCGCGCGGCGACGCGCGAGGCTCTCGAGGCGGCCGCGCGCTCCTTCCAGGCCGCGCCGCGCGCGTCGGTGGCGTCGGAAGCAATCCTCGGCGACCGCGGGGAGCGACACGCCGGCGGGAGCGGGGAACGTGATCTCCCCGCCCGCGGCGTCGTACGGGTCCGGGACGGTTACGACGCCGTCGCAGCGACGCGCCTCCCGGAGGCCGGCGAGCAACGCCTCCCCACGACGGCGCCAGAGGTCCGGGTCCTCGAACCCGGCGAGGTCCTCCTGGGCCCGATGCTCGGCGTCCCACGCCCGGCGGCGCTCCGCGCGGAGGATCGCGCGCAGCGACTCCACACGCGCGGCGAGCGCGAGTCCGCGCTCGACCGCCTCGTGCCAGAGCCCGGCAGTCGCGGCCGGATCGTCGCGCCGCGTTGACGCCGCGGGGCCGGCGCCCTCGGGGGACCACGGCAGCAGCCGGAAACGGGACGGGTCGAGGGGGCCTCGCTCGGCGGCCTCCAGCGGATCCTCGTCCCCTTCGATCACCGGGTCGAGGGATCCCTCCTCGAGCCCACGAAGACGTCGCTCGAGCACGCGGCCCGGCGTCTCCCCCGCAGCCGCCGACTCCTGGAGGACGAGCGTGGCGCCCGCCGTGCCGATGCCGAACCAGTGCCGGCGGAGCGCCTCGAGCGGCGGTTCCCCGGCCGCGACGAGGGCCTCGAATCGCGCGTCGATCTCCGAGGCGGCCATCCCGAACGGGGAGGCCGTGCCGGGGGGAAGCGACGGCGGCGACCACCGCGCGCCGGGGCGCACCCGCTCCGCCGAGCGCTTCGGCTGGTGCGCCGAAGCGGCCACCGTGCCGTCGGCGTGGAGGAGGACGAGATTGGCGCCGTGGGTCGCGAGCTCGGCGATGAGTCGCACGCCTCCACCGAACTGCAGGGCGACGACGCGGTCCCGGCCGACGAGCCGAGCGCTCTCGAGCACGAGCCCTTCGAGCTCACGCCGACACGCCCCCCCGAACGGAGACGGCGACCACGGCGCGCCGTCGTGCCGCCGAGCGGGCCGACCGATCCACGGAAGCTCGGGACGCAGCGAGACGGCGACCGAACGGGGGCGACCGTCGGTTCCGTTTACGAAGACGAGTCGGGTCCGGGTCGCCGATTCCTCCCGGTACGACTCGAGCCTCGCCCCGGCCAGGGCGGCGTCGAGCGCGGGAACGACACGGAGAAGAACCAGCAGGTCCACGACGGAGTACCCGGAGATGAAAACGGCCCGGCGCGAGCCGGGCCGTCGAGAGTCCGCATCCCGGGCGGGGCCGAGGTCAGTGCTCGACCTTGACCTTCGCGCCCTTGAGCGAGTCCGCGATGGACGCGTCGATCTCGCCTTCGACCTTCTCGGTCGTCTTGTTCGAGGCCTCGGCGAGCTCCGAGACGAGGAGGAACCGAGCCCGGTCGAGCATCTTGCGCTCGCGGTAGGACAGCGGCTTCACCTCGGCGAGCATCGTGAGGCTCTTGAGCACCTCGGCGACGGCGCGGATGTCCCCCGTGCGCATCTTCTCCGAGTTCGCCTGGAAGCGACCCTTCCAATCGTCGTAGGTCGCGACCTCGCCGTTACGGAGGACTTCCATCACCTTGTTGATCTCGCGCTTGGTCAGGACCTTGCGCAGCCCCACGGCGGCGGTGTTGCCGACGGGGACCATCACCGTGCTGTCCGTCGAGAGGATGCGGAGGCAGTAGAACGACGCCACGGTCTCGCCGATGGTCTTGTTGGTCACCTGCTCGATCACACCCACGCCGTGATTCGGGTAGACGACCTTGTCTCCGACCTTGAAGTCCAATCAGTCCTCCCGACTCCGCCTTGGGGATTTCAGCCGGACGGAGTCGAGGAATTATACAGCGAAAACGATGGAAACCGCAAGAACTGAAGGCTTTAGCGTCTGCCGGGGGGATCGGGTAGGGGGCGTCCCGCTTGACGATTTCGTTCGGCGGGAACTACTCTCGCGCGCTCCCGCCGCCGGAGTGGCGGAATGGCAGACGCAGGGGACTCAAAATCCCCCGAGGCCTAGCTTCGTGTGGGTTCAAGTCCCACCTCCGGCACCAACCGTAACTCCAACACTCCGCGGCGCGATGCGCGCACGATCGCGGGCGCGTCGAGCTCGCGAGCCGCGTGGCCGCGTGGCCGCGCCAGCTTCCAATAGTGCAACGATCGCCGGAGGCAGGGCGCGTCGCCCGCGTCCGCTCCATTCACCGTGAGGGGTTTCGGTCCCGACCCGAGCACCAAATCCCTCCACAGCGCCGCAATTGCGAGGTATAACCGCCGACCCGTTGCCGAAGCACCTGCGGGAACCTAACGTGACGACACCTCGGAACGGCCCCACGGAAGGACGATGATGAACGACTCCCCCGGCGCCGTCGCGGAGCGCGCCGCCAGACCCGCCGAGACTTGGAACCTCGACGATATCTATCCGTCCGAAGGTGCCTATCAGACCGACCGGGACGCATTCGCGGCCGCCCTCGGCGGACTGGAGAGCTGGCGCGGGCGCCTGAACGAGTCCCCGGCGATCCTCGCCGACGCGCTCGACGCGATCACCGCCGAGACGCGCCGCTACTACCGCCTGCAGGCCTGGGCCGGGATGCGTGCCGACGAGGACGTGCGACAGGCCGCCCGCCAGGCGGTCCGCGCCGAGCTCGACATGCTCGGAACGGAATTCGCGCGTCACACGTCGTGGCTCCGTCCGGAGCTGCTCGCCCTGCCGGAAGGCACGATCCCGGGCGCGCTCGCCTCCGAGCCGAGGCTCGAGCCGTACCGGCAGTTCCTCCGCAACCTCGACCGCCAGCGCCCGCACGTGCTCGGGCCGAGCGAGGAACGGATCGTCGCGGAAGCGGGGTTGCTGCTCGGCGGGCCGGGAACGCTCCACGGGGTCCTCCTCAACGCCGAGATCCCCCGCCCCGAGTTCACCTCCGCGAGCGGGGAGACCGCGCCGCTTTCTCCCGCGAACTTCGCGCGTTGGCGGACGTCGTCCGACCGCGACGAGCGCAAGCGGCTCTTCGAGGCCTATTACGGCAGCTACCTCCCCTTCCGGGAGACCGTCGGCGCCACGCTTTTCGAGTGCCTCAAGGGCCACGTCTTCCGCGCGCGGGTCCGGCGGTATCCCTCGGCGGTCGAGGCGGCGCTGGACGGCGACCGGGTTCCGAAGTCGGTGTACACGAACCTGATCGCCCGCGTGCGCGAGCACCTTCCGATCCTCCACCGCTACTACGCCGTGCGGGCGCGGGCGCTGGGGGTCGGGGAGCTGGCCTACCACGACCTCCACTGTCCCATCGTCACCGGCTCCGACCGCAGATTCGGCGTTGCCGAGGCCGCGCGCGTGGTCCGCGAGGCGATGGCGCCGCTGGGCCGAGAATACGGGACCGCGCTCGCCCGCGCGTTCGAGGAGCGCTGGATCGACTGGCACCCGTCGCCGGGGAAACGCTCCGGAGCCTATGCCAACGGCTCCGCCTACGACGCCCACCCGTACATGCTGCTGAACTTCAACGGGGACTTCGACGCGGTCTCCACGCTCGCCCACGAAGCCGGCCACGCGATGCACTCGTACTTCAGCAACCGCACGCAACCGTTCGCGAGCGCGGATTACTCCATCTTCGTGGCGGAGGTCGCGTCGACCTTCAACGAGGCCCTGCTGCACGAGGCGATGGAGCGCCGCGCGGAAGGCCCTCGGGAAAAGGCGTACCTCATCGCGAGCTGGATCGACCAGATCCGTGCGACGCTGTTCCGGCAGACCTTCTTCGCCGAGTTCGAGCTCGTGATCCACGAGCGGGCCGAGCGCGGCGAGGCGCTCACCGGGGAGGCCCTCGCCGAGCTCTACCTCGCGTTGTTCTGGGAACACCAGGGGCACGACGTCGGCGCCTGCCGGGTGGACGACCTCTACGGCATCGAGTGGGCCGCCGTCCCGCACTTCTATTACGACTTCTACGTCTACCAGTACGCGACCGGGATCGTCGCGGCGACGAGCCTCGCCGCCGACGTCCTGTCGGGGGCTCCCGGCGCCCGCGACCGCTACCTCGCCTTTCTCGGGTCGGGGGGCTCGGACTATCCGCTCGAGCTGCTCCGCCGCGCGGGGGTGGACCTCGAGAGCCCGGAGCCGTTCACGGCCACCTTCCGGGAGCTCGAACGGCGGATCGTCGAGTTGGAGGCGCTCGTCGGCTGAGCCTCCCGTCACGCGGGACCGAACACCACCCATGCCCACGCCGCGAGGATCGCGACGGCGACCGCGACGCGCGCCCGCGGGGAGATCGCCGTGAGACGCGGCACGTTCCCCCCGAAGGCGACCCAGATCGGAGCGGCCAGCCCGAACGCGACGAAGGCGATCGCCGCCACGGCCACCAGGGGATTGAGGGCGACGGCACCAAACACGTCGCCGCGCGCGAGGGCGACGATCGCCCTCGTCCCCCCGCAGGTCAGGCACGGAATCCCGGTCCAGCGGCGCAGCGGGCACGCGGGAACCGCACCGGCGATCGCCGGCGCCAGCGGGAGCGCCGCGAGCACCATCGAAGAGGCCGCGAACCACCACCACGCCAGCACGCGCGGGGACCGCGCCGCCGTCGGCGGCGTCACTTCGCGGCAGCGCCGAGCATCGCCGTGAGGCTCGCCGCGAACACGGCGATGCCGACGATCAGGCACACGCAGCACAACGCCACCGGGATCAGCACCGCCGCCGCCGCACGCCCCGTGGGGATGCGGTGCGCGGCGGCGAGCCCCACGATGAGCAGGACGATCCACCAGATCATGGCGATCACGCCGCCGAGGAAAGGGATCACCATCGCGACGGTCGGCGCCGCGCTGTAGGCGTTCACGCGCAGGGTCGTTTCGAACCCACCCGGTGCTCCTCCGAGCAGCAGGAGGATCAGGTGGACGACTCCGGCACCGATGAGCGTGCCGATGACGAAGATGAACGGCGACAGGAACACGTTCAGGATGTACTGCACCCCCGGCGAGAGCTGGAACTGCTGGAATTCCGAGAAGGCTCCGCCTCCGAGCCGGTCGAGCATCCCCTGCATCGCGCTGCTGAGGGCGAGCGTCCACAGCTGGGCGAGCGCGTTCGAGATCACGTAGACCACGAGACCGAAGACGAGCGCCCTCCCGACACTTGCCGTGGGGCTCAGGCGGAGGAACGCCTCCCCCGGCCGCCCCAGCAGCAGGGTGAGCGTCGGCCAGAGGTCGCCGACTCCCGCGCCGGGACGCTCCCAGGGGAGCGGCGGCACGGGGGGCGGGCTCGGAGGGGCGGGGGGCTCGAACGTGAATTCGCTCATGGGCGGCCTCCGGGTGGACTCGGGCGCTCGAGGCGCGTCGCTTGGAAACGCGCGGACGGGAGCCGGTACAAGGCTTCGACGATCGCGGAGCGAGGGGGCCGCGCGAGATCGCCCCGCCGCTCGCCCCACGTGTCGAGCGCGCCGGCGTCGAGCTCGCGCTCGAGGGTGTCGATCAGCTCCGCGACGCCGATCGGCTCGGCCCCGAGCGCCGCCGCCCTCGCGAGCGCGTAGGCGAGCCCCCTGCGCCTCGCGTCGTCGAGCGGGGGCTCGAAGGCCGGCAGGGTCACGCGCGCGCCGCCGACACGCAGCGACGACGCGCCGGCCAGTTCGGCGCGGCGGTCCTCCCCCGTCGGCGAGGACAGGATGGTCACCGATCGCGATTCGAGAGGTTCGAATCGCCGCGACGTCGGCGACCCGGCCGTGCCGCGCCGCGCGGCTTCGGTCGCGTCCTCGATTCCCCCGTCCATCGCGACGAATACGACGTCGGAGGCTCCGAGCAGCTCGCCGGTGGCCTCCGCGGCGACGATCGACGCGACGCCCCGGGTGCGATCGAGATCACGCGCGATGTCCGCGAAGGTCCATCCCGCGACCGGCTGGTCGGCGAGCAACCGCCCGAGCCTCGGATCCCGTCCGAGGAAAGCCGGCGCGCTGCGGTCCTCGTCGAGGAGGAGCACGCGAGCGCCCCCCTCGAGCGCGCGTCGCAGGCGCTCGCGCTGGCTCTCGGCGCCCCCTTCGGCGGCAACCTCCACCGCGCCCTCCGCCGCCACCACGCCGTGCCCGGGCGTCCCCGCCGGACGGGGCTCCGTCCCCGCCGCGATCGCGCGCACGACCTCGGGCGCGCCCGAGCGCGGGCCGCCCACGAGCAGCGTGACGCCTCCCGGGATCCCCAGCCCTCGGATCGTGCGCCCCCCGACGTGGAACTCGACCGCACGGCCGTCCGGAGCACGGCACCGCTCCCGGAGTCCCTCCAGCTGCGCACCGTCCGGGACGAAGGCGACGAGGCCCCGACCGCGCAGCGCTTCGCGGATCTCGCGATGCTCCACGACCGTGCGGTGGTGCTGCTCCAGCTCCTCGCGGCGCGATGAGCCGAGGAGCAACGCGGCGCGGGCGAATCTCGGAAGCGCCTCGGTCAGGAGCGCGCGGGCGTGACGTCCCCGTACCGTGCGCTCCCACGCCGGGAGATCGAGCGCCACCCGGAGCTCCGCGAACCCGTCGAGCACCCGGCAGGAAGTGCGCTCCACGATCGCCGGCCCCGGCCGTTCCACGACGATGCGACCCGAGCCGGGCGCCGCATGCCCCTCCGGCGCGAGGAGGGTTTCCGCCGCTCTCGCCGCCGCGCGCGCGAGGAAATCCTCGCAGGCCAGACGCGCCACGGGGTCGCTCCCGTAAGCGGCGGGGATTCCGGCGTTCGAAAGCGGGAGCCGGATCCGCGCCCGCGCCGGTCCCGTCGCCGGATCCCCCGGCACCTGGTCGAGCACGAGCCGGAATTCGTCGAGCGCGTGTTCTCCGCGCAGCGTCCGGTAGGCGGCGAACGGTCTGCCGTCGAGCGCCTCGAGCCGATCGGCGAGTCCGGCATCCCGATCGACCGTTACCCGCGGGCGCGACGGACGCGGCGGATACGCGGGACGGACGGGCCCGGAACGCGGAGGGCGTGGGTGTCGATTCACGCGGGGAGTCTAGCAACCGAACGGAGCTTTTCCGTCAGCGGCACCGGCGCGAATCCGACCGCGTCGGCCGCGGCGAGCACGAAGCGGATCCCGTCGTGCTCCCCCCGCACGCCCAGCGCGTGGTCGGCGCCGTGCAGATGGCCGTAGACGCACACGGTCACTCCGGCGCCTCGGAGGATCTCCACGACCTCGCTCGGCGCCCGCCCGACGATCCAGGGCGGGAAATGCGTCATCGCCGCACGCGGGAGGTCCCGTCCGAATCGCCGATCGGCGTCGGCGACCGACAGCCTCAGTCGCTCCAGCTCGCGGCGGAAGATCGCCGCGTCCCCGGGCTGCGCCGTCGGATCGTCGGGGGCGGTCCACCCGCGCGCCCCGACGAGGACGAGACCACCCAGATCCACGGCGTCGTTCTGGAGGATCACGCACCCCTCGGGGAGGGCGCGCCGCACCTTGGAGGCGGAGGCCCACCAGGCGTCGTGGTTGCCTCGCAGGAGCACCTTGCGCCCCGGGCGCGCGCCGATCCAGCGGAGATCGACTGCGGCCTGCTCGAGGCTCGTCGCCCAGGAGAGATCCCCCGGGAGGAGGACCACGTCGTCCGGAGCGACGGCGGCATCCCACGCGCGCGCCATGCGAACCGCATGCTCGCGCCAGAGCTCGCCGAACACGTCCATCGGCTTCGACCCGTCGAGCGACAGGTGGAGGTCCGCGAGGGCGTGGAGGGTCGGCACGCGGGCATTGTAACGGCCGGTGCGCGATGGCCGCGGCCCCGGTATGCTCCAGGGCTCCGGAGGTTCCCCGCCGTGATCCCGACCCTCGCGATGCTCCTCGCCGCCACCGTCGCCGCCCCCGCCGCTCCGGACGCCCCGCCCGAGCCTCCTTCCCGTCCGGAGGCCTACTCGGGCGCCATGATCGTCTTCGAGCTGAAGGACGCCACCGTCGTCTACCCGGCCGGCGACGGCGACGACGCCGAGCGCAACCGTCGCTCCGCCGTCGCGAGGGCACGATTCCTCGAGGTCCAGCACGGCGTGAAGACGCGTGTCCTCGCCGACGTGGACGCCACCCCCGCCGACCTCGATGCGAACCTGCTGCTGCTGGGCTGGACGAACCGGGTCCTCGGAACGTCGAAGGCACCGCGCCCGTTCCGGCGCACCGACGACGGCTGGACCCTCTTCGACGGCGTGACCGCGGCGGCGGGAGACGACCTCCTGCTGTTCGGCATCAACCCGTACGCCGGGGAGCGCGTCCTGCTCTTCTGGTCGCGCATCGACCCCGAGTCCGACCGATTCATGCCGTGGCCCCGGATCGGCTCCGACTGGGCGGTCGTGCGCGGATACCGTCCCATCCGCCAGGGGATGTGCGCCCCGGGCCCACTGTGGCCGCCGGTCCGCGACAAACGCGCCGAGGCGGATCACGAAGTGATCGACGCGAACTTGCCCCCGTTCGCGGTCGTGAGGACCACGCCCCACGTGCGCATCCGATCGATGCCCGACCTGGCCGGGGCGGACCTCGACGCGATCGCCGCCGCGCGCGAGCAGGCGATCAACAACGCCGCGAAGAAGCTCGGCGTGGAGCTCCCCGCCGATTTCGTCGTCGATCTCGGGGTCCACAAGGACGAGGACGCGAAGCGCGAACGCACGGGGGTCGGCGACCCCGCGCACTCGGTGCCGAGCCGACGCGAGCTCCACATGATCCGGCGGCTCGCGCGATCGCCGTCGCCCCACGAGGAGATTCACCTCCTCGCGCGCGCGCGACTCGGCCCCTGCTTCTCGACGGCGCTGTACGAGGGCCTCGCCCTCGATCTCGAGGGGGTCTGGCGCGGTCAGGACCTCGAGGTCACGGTGGCGCTCCTGCTCGCCTCCGGGCGCGTTGCCGCGCCGTCCGACCTGCTCGACGAGGAGCGCCTGCGCCGCATCGGGGACACGGGCGGTTTCGCGACCGCCGGGCTTTTCGTCCGCTGGCTGCGCGCGACGCGCCCCGCGCTGTTTCCGAAGATCTACGGACTCGAAGAGGTGAGCGCGGCGACCGTCGGCGCGGTGCTCGACCTCTCGGCCGCCGACCTCGACACCGCGTTCCGCGCCTGGCTGGAGCAGACCGCCGCGCGACGCTCCGCCGACGTGGCGTTCGCGCGCGCCGAGCGCGACGCCCAGGAGCGCCTTCGCGCCGGGGACTACGCGGGGGCCGCGACGGCGCTCGAACACGCGCTCGCGGCGAAGCCGGAGGATCCCCAGACGTTGTTCAACCTCGCCTCCGCCCGAATGCGAACGAACGCCCTCGACGCGGCGGAGGCCGCCTTCCGGCGCCTGCTGTCGCTTCCCCTCGCCTCCGGGGAGTCGCGCTTCCGGATCTTCTCGCACTACCAGCTGGGCCGGATCTTCGACGTGCAGGGTCGCCGCGAGGAGGCGCTCGCGCAGTATCGAAGGGTGCTCGAGCTCCCCGACGAATACGACGCCCACCGTCTCGCGCGCGAGCGACTCGAGTCACCGGCGACGCGCAGCCAGCTGGAGTGACGTCTTGAGGCCTCAGGCCGCCTGCTGGCTCTCCGCGGGCAGGACGAGCGTGAAGGTGGCTCCCCGTCCGGGCTCCGATCGATACCAGACGCTCCCTCCATGCGCCTCGGCGATGAGGCGCACGAGCGGCAGGCCGAGACCGGAGCCTCCAGGCTTCGTGGTCACCCGCGTGTCGAACAGCGCCTCCTCGAGCCCGGGAGGGAGCCCCGGCCCCGTGTCCGCCACCGACAGCCGAACGACCCCGCCGGCGTAGTGGGTACGCAGCGCCACGACGCCCCCCTGGGGCATCGCCTGGATCGCGTTGAGGGCGAGGTTGAGCACCGCCTGCTGCAGCCGATCCGGGACGCCGACGACCGGCGGGAGGTCCTCCTCCCCCTCGAGCCGCAGCTCCACGCGCGCCTTCAGGGCGGCGTACGCGAGCAGGCGGAGTACGCGCCGACACAGGTCGCGCAGGTCCACGGGCGCGGGCTCGGGGGAGGACTTCAGCAGGCCGAGGTAGTTGTTGAGAAGGTCGGTCAGGCGGCGCGTCTCCTCCTGGATCGTCCGGAGCGAGTCCCGCACCGCCTGCTCGGAGGCCGCCGTCGACGGTGCACCGACGTACTGTTCGACGACCGACGCGTTCAGCCCGATCGAATGCAGCGGGTTGCGGATCTCGTGGGCCAGACTTCCCGCCAGGTGGGCGAGCACGGCGAAGCGCCCCGCCTCGAGCAGATGCGTCTCGATCTTGCGGATCATCGCGACGTCGCGCAGCAGGAGCAGCGCGCCCGACTCGCCGGGGCGAGCCTCGAACGGCACCTCGGTGACGCGAACCGGCGTCCGCTCGCCGTTCGAGCCCGCGATCTCGATCTCGCGGGAGGACGGCGTTCCGCCGGGGCCGAGGAGGCCCGGGATCGCCACGATCGCCTGGCGGATCCTCGCCTCGACGCCGGCGGCGCCCGTCTCCGGGGCCAGCAGCCGCACCGCCGCTTCGTTCCAGGCCACGGGTCGCCCCCCCGCGTCGATGGCGACCATGCCGTCCTCGAGGGACTGCGAGAGCGTCGCGAGAAGCGCCTCCCGCTCCCGCCCCGCGCCGTCGAGAGCCTCCAGTCGCCCTCCCATCTCGTTGATCGTCCGCACCGTGGAGGCGAACTCCGACCCGAGCCCCAGGTGCTCCACGTCGATCGGCCCGCGGAATCCCCGCTCGCGGAACTCGCCGAGCACCCGCTCGAGTCGGCGTACCGGGAGGATGGTGATGGCGTTCACCGCGATCGCGCCGGCGGCCACGGCGACCACGAACACCAGCAGCGGCCAGAGGTACGCCTCGAACGGGATCGAGGGGGGCTGGAGCTCGGGGAAGCGCGCGAGGATCGCGGGGTCCGGCTCGAAGCGGACGTAGACCGAGCCCAGCCGGCGCCGCTCCGCGACGCCCGGAGCCTCGTCGAAGATCGGGATCATCAGCTCGGTCAACGCTCCCGACGGGCCGGTGGACAACACGCGACGCACGGAGCGGTCGGAGGCGAACAACGCCCGCCATTCGTCGCGGATGTAGGCGAGGTCGACCTGGGTCGGATCGCTCGCGAAGCGGATCCGCGCCTCGCGGTCGACGATCGCGAGGTACTTCACGCTCGGGAGCTCCTGCAGCAACGCCCGCAGACCGAACGAGATGCGCGGCTGGTCGCGCTCGGCGACCTCGGGGAACTTCTCGAGCTCGCGCAGGAGGAGCGCGCGGCTCGCTTCGACCCCGAACCCCATGAGGAGCTTCTCGGCGGGAATCGTGGCGACGTTGGCCTCCCAGCGCCGGTTGTATTTCTCGAACTGCCCCCGGACGAGCCAGGCCGCGACGACGCCGGCCGCGACCACGAACGCGAGGTGGACGGCGAGGATCTTGAAGGGAAGCGACGGGCCTCTCATAACCCGAACTTCTTGACCTTGTTGTGCATCGTCTTCAGCGAGATGCCGAGGATCTTCGCGGCGCGCGTCTTGTTCCCGGAGGTGTGGGCGAGCGTCGAGCGGATCAGCTCGCGCTCGGCCTCCTCCATCGGAACGCCCACGCGCAGCGCCACCATGGGCGCGACCGGCGACGCCTGCGCGCCGCCCTGGAAGACGACGGGGGTGAAGGCCGCGGGACCCGGCCGCTCGGCGGCGGCGCGGCAGACCTCCTGCGGGAGGTGCTCCGGAAGGATCGGCGTTCCCCCGGCGAGGAGCGCGGAGCGTTCGATCGCGTTCTTGAGCTCCCGGATGTTCCCGGGCCAGCCGTGCGTGAGCAGGCGCTCGAGCGTGGTCGGGTGCAGGGGGGAGATCGGCGTCCCCGTGCGCGACGCGTATTCCTCCGCGAAGTGTCGCGCGAGCATCACGATGTCCTCGGGACGCTCGCGAAGGGACGGGAGATGGATCGCGAAGACGTTCAGGCGGTAGTAGAGATCCTCGCGCAGCTTCCCTTCGGCGATCGCCCGCATCGGCTCGCGGTTGGTCGCGGCGATCACGCGGACGTCGCACTCGATGATCTCGCGCCCCCCCACGCGCCGGAACTTCTGCTCCTGCAGCACCCGCAGCAGCTTGGCCTGCAGGAGCTCGTCCATCTCGGAGATCTCGTCGAGGAACAACGTGCCCCGGTGCGCCATCTCGAAGCAGCCGATCTTGCGCTGCACCGCGCCGGTGAACGCGCCGCGCTCGTGTCCGAAGATCTCGCTCTCGAGGAGCGAGGAGGGAATCGCCGCGCAGTTGATCGCCACGAACTCGGACTTCTTGCGCGGAGAAAGGTCGTGGAGCGTCTGCGCGACGAGCTCCTTGCCGGTGCCGCTCTCGCCGACGATCAGCACCGACAGCGTGCTCGGCGCGACCTGCTCGATCTGGCGGTAGACGATGCGCATCTTCTCGGACGCCCCGCGCAGGCGTCCGAGCGCGCCACGCTCGCGCAGTTCCGCGCGCAGGCGCCGGTTGTCGGCAATGAGCTCCCGCGTGCTCGCGAACTTCTGGAGGAGGATCTTCAGCCGGGCAGGCTCGACCGGCTTTTCGAGGAAGTCGACGGCGCCGAGCTTCATCGCCTCGACGGCGGAGTCGATCGTCCCCTGGCCCGAGAACACGACGACCGGCAACGCGTGCTCCAGGTGCACGCGCCGGACGAATTCGAGCCCGTCCATCCCGGGCATGACGAGGTCGGTGATGACGGCGCTGGGACGTTCGCGTTCGATCTGCTCGAGCGCTTCGTCGGCCGACGCGGCGCTGGCCGTGTCGTACCCCCACGCCTCGAGCAATCGGCGAAGACCTTCGCGCGGCCCGCTCTCGTCGTCAACGACCAGAATGCGTTCCGCCATGAACTCACCGCGGTTGTAGACCTGGACCCTCGGGGAGCACGATCACCCCGCCCCCCTTCCGCCGAACGGGTAAAGATAACCCGTCTAGCGTAATTTCGACATCAGGCGGAGGAGCAGGCTCAAGGCGAGGGTCGCGGTGCCCAAGGCGGCGGTCACGCTCAGGACGATCGCGCCAACGACCAGAATCAACTGCATTTGCCTCAACTCCTTCGCGCGTCCCGGCGGTGTCGGCCCTTTCCGCGTTCGAGGCGATTCAGCGCCGGGGGCAATCTAGAGGCAAGAGCCGGGCCAATCAAGGCTTCGACCGAAAAAAGGTACACACGGGCGTTCTTTTCCGTATAGTCCCGCCGCCATGCCGAACCGTCGCCCCCGATTCCGTGTTCTTCTTTCCACCCTCGTCCTCTTCGCGTGTCGGAATCGCCCGGCGGAGCCCCCCCACTTGCCCAAGGACCCCGCCGCCGCCCCGGTCGGAACCGCCACCGGCCGCTTCGTCGGCTCGGCCGCGTGCCTCGACTGCCACGCCGAGGAGCATCGACGCTGGGCCGTGAGCCCCCACGCCGCCGCCCTTCGCCCCGTCGGGGGGGACGTCGTCCCGAAACTCGCGGGCGCCGCGCTCGGCGAAGGCGCCTCCGTCGCCTCCGACGGGACGGTGATCGGACCGGGGGCGAACGGCGGCCCTCTCCTGGGGCGAGCCGCCTACGTCGCGGGCGGACGCCGGCGGGAGGATCTCTGGGTTCGACTCGACGACGGTCGCCTCCAGGTGTTTCCGTGGTCGTGGGATGTCGCGCGCAAGGAGCCCTTCCAGCCGTATCGCGAGGGGACCGGGCGCCCGGCACCCGCCGATTCGCTCGACCACTGGAGCCGATTCGGCCGGAACGCCGACCTGATCTGCTACGGGTGTCATGCGACCGGCCACCGCATCGCGAACGGATCCTCGAGCGTCGAGGCGGCGATACCGCGTTCGACCTGGGTGGAAGCGGGCGTCGGGTGCGAGGCCTGCCACGGCCCCGCCGGTCCCCACGTGGACGCGGCGCGCGGGGGCGGCGGGAAGCCCGTGCCGCCGCCGCACGATCCGCGACGCTCGTGCGACGGCTGCCACGCGCTTCGCGAAGTGCTCGCCTCGCCGTTCGGCGCGGAGCCGGCGCACCGTTACGGCGCCCCGCTCGCGACGTTCGGCGATCCGCTCCCGCGAGTGCCCGCCGACTTCGAGCATCGCCAGGCGACCTTCGCGGACTTCCGCCCCGCGACCTTCGGGCAACAGGCGGCGGCGTTCGAGCAGAGCGGGTGCGCGCGCAAGGGCGGCTTGACCTGCGCAGCCTGCCACGACTCTCACGGCGGCGGGCTCACTCCGGTCGCGTCGGACGCGCGGCTCGGGGACGCGGTCTGCGCCCCCTGCCACGGGGCGATCGTCGCGAAGACCTCCGACCACACCCTTCACGCCGAAGGGTCGCCGGGCTCCCGCTGCTTCGCCTGCCACCTCGCCCCGATCGTGACCGGCCCGGCGCGCGAGCGATCGAGGGACCATTCCCTCGCGCCGCCGACGGCGCCGGCCGGAACGGTCCCCGCGGCATGCGCCGCCTGTCACGCGGGAGGGACGGGCGCGTCCACGATCGCGGCGGCGTGGAACGCGCGCGCCCTGAGATCCGCCGCGGCGCGCCGTCGAACCGCGATCGCGGAGGCGACGGCGGCGGCGGAGCGCGGCGATCCGGAGGCGATCGCCGCGATGGCCCGGATCGCCGGAGACCCGGGAGAATCGGTCTCGATCCGGGCGATCGCCGCGGGGGCGATCGGCGCGCTGCTCGACCGCGGCGCGTCCCCTTCGGGGATCGAGCCGGCCGGGACGTTGCTCGATGCGTCGGACGCGATTCTGCTGCGATGGGGGGCAAGGCTCGTCGGGCGGGTCCGTCCGGGCTCGGCGCCCCTGCGCGCGAGCGATCCGTGGCTCGCCCTCGAGGCGGCGGCAAGCGCGAGCGCTCTGGGTGACGCCGCGGCCACGGTGCGCCTCGAGGAGCTGACCCGACGGCCGGAGCTCGCGAACGAGTGGCGTGCGCACGTCGCGCTCGGCCGGGTGGCGCTCCAGGCGCGGGACTGGCCTCGGGCCGAAACGGCCTACCGTCGCGCGCTCGCCTCGAATCCGTTCTTCCTTCCCGCGTGGAACGGTTTCGGGATCGCGATGCGCGGGCTCGGCCGCGAGTCCGAGGCACGCGCGGCCTTCGAGCGCGCCCTCGCACTGAACCCGCAGTACGAGCCGGCGAAACGGAATCTGGAAGGGTCCGAACCGATCAGCGGGGTCCGACCTTCACGCTAGCGAGATCGCCGATCTCCCCGGTCAGATGGGTGCGCAGCCGAGCCATGAGCCGCGTCTCGGCCTGACGGACCGCCTCGCGGGTCGTGCCGAACCGGTCCCCGATCTCCTGGAGCGTCACCGGTTCCTCGGCGAGGAGGCGTTCGTCGAGCAACGCGCGGTCGCGATCCCCGAGCCCCTCCCGGAACCGCGCGATCGACGCCTGCACGCGCTCCTGGAGATCGCGCCGGGCGACCTCCTCCTCCGCGGAGGGTGCCGCGGACGGAAGCAGTTCGCCGCGCGTGCGGTCCTCGTCGTCCCCGAGCGGTGCGTCGAGGGAGACGTCCCCTCCCGCGAGGGCGCGCTGCACGTCCTGGACGTCCTCCTCCGAGACGCCGAAGTGCTCGGCGAGCATCTTCGGTCCGACCTCGAATCCTTCCGCCTCGAGCCGCGCGCGTTCCCGGCGAAGGTTGTAGAGGAGCTTGCGGCGGGCGTTCGTCGTGCCCACCCGGACGAGGCGCACGTTGTCGAGAAGGAACTTGATGATGTACGCGCGGACCCACCACGCGGCGTAGGTGGGAAGGCGGACGCCCACGTCGGGGTCGAACCGCTCGATCGCCTGGAGCAGGCCGACGTTTCCCTCCTGCACGAGGTCGAGTAGGTTCCGGGCCGCGCGGCGGAAGGACAGGGCGACGCGCACGACCAGCATCAGGTTCGCGGTCACCAGGCGCAGCAGCGCCTCGCGATCCCCCGTTTCGCGGTACCGACGCGCGAGGGCCTGCTCCTCCTCGCGGGTCAGCGGTGGGTACTTGCGGATCTCGGCGAGGTATCTGCGAAAGGGGTCGGAAGGGACGAGCGCGCGTTCGCCCGTGGGGACCGGCAGGTCGCGGCGTGGGTCGTCCTCGGGTTCCGGCTCGTCGACGGGATCGGCGAGGACCTCGGGGTCGAGGACCGGCTCGTCCGGGTTCATGGCCAGGCAGGGTACACGAAGACCGGGATCAGCCTCCGAAGGCGGGGACGTCGAGGTACTTGCGCGGGTTCACCTGGCGACCCGCCCGGAGCACCTCGTAGTGCAGGTGGGGGCCGGTCGAGCGCCCGGTGGAGCCGACCCGACCGACGACGTCCCCCTGCTTCACCCTCTGGCCGGGCCGGACGAGCACCTCGCTGAGGTGTCCGTAACGCGTCGAGAGGCCGGAGCCGTGCGACAGGTGCACCACTTTCCCGTACCCCGCCTGGCGTCCGGCGACGGTGACGAGACCGTCGGCTGCGGCCCGCACGGGGGTTCCCGACGCCGCCACGATGTCCAGGCCGCGGTGGAACTCGCGGCTGCCGTCGAAGGGGTCGTTCCGCCAGCCGTAGGAGTCGGAGAACCAGCCTTCGACGGGGCGGATGCTCGGAGTGGACGCGAGCTGGCGCAGCCGCGCTTCGACGGCCGCGTGGATCTCGGAGATCGACTCGTCGAGCGAGGCCGTGCGCTGGCGGAGCGCGTCGAGCTCCTCCTCGAGCATCGCGCGCTCGGTGGCGTCCGGCGGGAGCGTCGAGTTCGAGCCGCCCGTGGGGCGGGTGAACGGGAGCTGGTCGATGCCGACGACCTTCGCGATCCGGCCGGCGGCCGACTCGATCGCGCTCACCTGGTCGCCGATCCGCGCGAGCGAAGCCTCGAAACGCTCGTTGTCCTGCCGGAGCTTGGTGTTTTCGGCCTGAAGGAGCGCCAGGCGCTCCCCTTGAGCGCGAGCTCGGAGGAGCAGATGCGGCGAGAGGACGCTCAGCCCGACGACGAACGCGGCGATGGCGGCGACGGTCACGAGGAAGTTGCGCGAGACGTGGAGTTTTCGGAAGCGTGCCTGGGCATTGGGCAAGATGAAGATCGTGTAGAACTTCCGGGACATCGATCTCCTCCCGCGTCCGTGCCTGCGGCCGAAAAGGCCGGAAAACCTAACACGCGCCCCCGGTCCGGTCAAATCTCCGCGCTCAAGTCCGCTGCACGTTCCGTGCCCTGCCTTAACGCGGGGTTTTGACCCAAATCGCACCCCTTTCGTCACTCCGTTGACGATTTTCGTCGTCGGAACCGTCAACTTTCGTCGAGCTCCTTCGCCGCGAGGATGCGGAAGATCTCGCGGTATCGACGGGTCGCCCCCTCCACGATCTCCAGGGGGAGCGGTGGGGCCGGAGGGGTCTTCGCCCAGCCGATCGACTCGAGCCAGTCACGAATGAACTGCTTGTCGAGCGATGGGGGCGAACCACCCGGAGCGTACCCCGCCACCGGCCAATACCTGGAGGAGTCCGGGGTCAGCACCTCGTCGGCGAGGACGAGCCGGTCGCCGTCGAGGCCGAACTCGAACTTCGTGTCGGCGATGATCACTCCCCGCTCCCGGGCGTGGGCGGCGGCCTCTCCGTACACGCGCAGGGTCGCGTCGCGAATGCGGGACGCCAGGGCTTCCCCGAGCAGCGCCACGACATCGGCATAGGGGATGTTGACGTCGTGCCCCGTCTCCGCCTTCGTCGCCGGGGTGAAGATCGGCTCGGGGAGCCGGTCCGCCTCGCGGAGTCCTGGGGGGAGAGGGATGCCGCAGACGGTTCCGTGCTCCCGGTACTCCTTCCACCCCGACCCGGCGAGGTACCCGCGCGCCACGCACTCCACCGGGAGCATCCTCAGCTTGCGCACGACCATCGAGCGACCGGCCAGCAGCCCCGCGAACGGGAGCAGCGCTTCCGGGAATCGCGACACGTCCGTCTCGACCACGTGGTTCGGCATCCAGGACGCGAAACGCTCGAACCAGAAAGCCGAGAGCTGGTTGAGCACCTTGCCCTTGTCCGGGATCGGCGTCGGGAAGACCACGTCGAAGGCCGACAACCGGTCGCTCGCCACGAACAGCAGCCGGTCGCCAAGATCGAAGATGTCGCGGACCTTCCCCCGCCCGACGAGCGGAATGCCGGGAAGCTCGGTCCGGTAGACGGTCGAGGGGATCGCGCTCATCTTGGACTCCGGCCGCCTCCCGCGAGGAGGAGGCGTCGATCGGACAGGGTGAGATGGATCGGGAGCGTCCCGGCCAGCTCGCCGTCGAGCTGGTACGGGAGGTCGTCGCGCTCGGCCGCGATGGCGACGTGCGACGCGAACCTCAGCCGCGCGCCCGGAAGGTCGCCGTGCGAGCCGCTCCACATGGCCGCCAGAGAGCGCGCGAGCCCGACCGCGCCGCCGTCGAGCCCGCAGACCTGGAAACGCGCCGACCCGAGCTCCGCGCCGGGAGTCGGGCGCAGGAATCCCCCGTACAGCGGGGCGCGCCCGACGACGACGGAGTGCGCCGGGAGGGCCGCGCCGTCGGCCGCGACCGCGAGGCGAGGGAACGGGAAACCCAACAGGCCGCGGACCGCCCCCGTCGCGTAATCGCGGAAGCGGATCTTCCCGCGCACCCGCCCGAGCAGCTCGCGCAGGACCCACGCATCGAATCCCGCTCCCGCCATGAGCAAGAACAAGCGGCCCTCCGCATCCCCGGGAACGACCTCGCGGGTCGTCCCGGAGCCTACCGTCCACTCCGCCGCCGCCGCCGCGTCGATGGGCAGTCCCAGCACGCGCGCGAGCAGGTTCATCGTCCCGGCCGGCGCCACCCCCAGCGCCGTGGCGGTTCCCGCGAGCCCGTTCGCGGCCTCGTGCGCCGTTCCGTCGCCCCCGGCGGCGATCACGAGGTCGAATCCTTCCGCCGCCGCGCGCGCCGCCATCACGCGCGCGTCCCCGGGCGCTCCCGTGCGAACCAGCTCGCACCGTCCGCCCGCCCGCCCGGCGCCCCGGGCGGCGTCGCCTCCCGCGTCGCGGCCGCGCCTGAGCCCCGCCGCGGGGTTGGCGATCACGAGCACGCGCCGGCCGCGGAATCCCGGCACGCGCGTTCCCTCAGCGGGCGTCGTGGAGGACGCGACCGGCGACGATCGTCATCACCGGCGCTCCCTTCAGCGTCCACGACGCGAAGGGGGTGTTGGCGCTCTTCGAGCGGAAGTCCTTGGGATCGATCGTGACCGTCCGCCCGAGGTCGAGGATCGTGAGGTCGGCCGGCGCCCCCTTCGCGAGCGTCCCGCGGTCCAGGCGCAGGACCCGGGCGGGGCCGGTCGTGAACAACTCGACGAAACGCCGCAGCGGGATCACGCCGGCGTGCACCAGGCGGTCGAGGCCGATCGAGACCGCGGTCTCGAGCCCCACGATCCCGAAGGGGGCGTGGGAGAACTCCACGCACTTCTCGTCGTGGTGATGCGGGGCGTGGTCGGTCGCGATCGCGTCCACCGTGCCGTCGGCGATCGCCTCGAGCAGCCCTTCGCGGTCGCGCGGCGCGCGCAGCGGCGGGTTCATCTTCGCGTTGGTGTCGTATTCGAGGACCGCCTCGTGGGTGAGCACGAGATGGTGCGGGGTGACCTCGCAGGTCACGCGGACCCCTTCGGCCTTGCCGCGGCGGACGAACGCAGCCGACTTCGCCGTCGACATGTGGGCGATGTGCACGTGGCCGCCGGTGTATTCGGCCAGGAGGATGTCGCGCTGCACCATGACGTCCTCGGCGACGCCCGGCCAGCCGCGCAGCCCCAGCCGCGTGGAGACCTCGCCTTCGTGCACCTGACCGCCCGCCACGAGCGACGGATCCTCGCAGTGGTCGATCACCGGAAGGTCGAAGATCTGCGCGTATTCGAGCGCCTTGCGCATCAGCTGGCTCGACACGACCGGCTTGCCGTCGTCGGAGAACCCGCGGGCGCCCGCCGCGGCCATGTCCCCCATCTCGGCGAGCTCGAGCCCCTTCTGCCCCTTGGTCACGCAGCCGATCGGGTAGACCGGAACCACGCCGTGGTCGCGCGCCTGCGCGAGGATCAGCTCGGTCACCGCCCGCGAGTCGTTGGGGGGCTCGGTGTTGGGCATGCACGCCACGCCGGTGAAGCCGCCGGCCGCCGCGGCGCGCGTCCCGCTCTCGACCGTCTCCTTCCACTCCTGGCCGGGCTCGCGCAGGTGCACGTGCATGTCGAGAAAACCGGGGCAGACGACGAGTCCCTCGAGGTCGTGGACGGTGGCCCCGGAATCGGGAATGGCCCCGCCCACCTTCGCGATGCGGCCGTCCTCGATCAGGACGTCGGCGACGCCGTCGTGCCCCGACGCGGGATCGACCACGCGTCCGTTCCTAAGCAGCAGCTTCACTTCCGCCTCCTCCGGCCAGCAGGTACAGGACCGCCATCCGCACGGCCACCCCGTTCGTCACCTGGTCGAGGATCACCGAGGCGGCGCCGTCGGCGACGTCGCCCATGATCTCGACGCCGCGGTTGATCGGCCCCGGGTGCATGACGATCGCGTCCGGCTTCGCGCGCTTGAGTCGCGTCGCGTCGAGCCCGTACAGCGCCGCGTACTCGCGGAGCGTCGGGAAGAACCCGCTCTGCATCCGCTCCAGCTGGATCCGGAGCATCATCACGACGTCGGCCCCTTCCACCGCCGCGTCCATGCGGTGGGTCACCTCGCAGCCGAAGGTCGAGGCGTCGCGCGGCATCAGCGTCGGCGGCCCGCACAACACGACGTCCGCGCCGACCTTCCGAAGCAGATTGGCGTTCGAGCGCGCGACGCGGCTGTGCAGGATGTCGCCGATGATCGCGATGCGGAGCCCGGCGAGCCTCCCCTTGTGCTTGCGGATCGTGAAGGCGTCGAGCAGCGCCTGCGTGGGGTGCTCGTGGGCGCCGTCCCCGGCGTTGACGATCGAGGCCCGGCAATGCCCTGCCAGGAAGTGCGGCGCCCCCGCTTCCGAGTGCCGCATCACGATGAAGTCGGGCTGCATCGCCTCGAGGTTCCGGGCGGTGTCGAGCAGCGTCTCGCCCTTCACGAGGCTCGACGTCGACGTGGAGAAGTTCAGCGAGTCGGCGCTCAGGCGTTTCTCGGCCAGCTCGAACGACGACCGCGTCCGGGTCGAGGGCTCGACGAAGAAGTTGACGACCGTCTTCCCGCGAAGGGTGGGGACCTTCTTGATCTCGCGCTCGGAGACCGCGGCGAACCCCTCGGCGGTGTCGAGGACGAGGGCGATCTCCTCCGCGTCGAGCGGTTCGATCCCCAGCAGGTGGCGCCCCTTGAGCCTCATGCCTTCACCTCGCCCCCGCGCACGAGCACGACCTCGTCCGCACCGTCGACCTCCCGCAGCCGCACCTTCACGTCCTCCGTCCGGGAGGTCGGGACGTTCTTGCCGACGAAATCGGCCTTGATCGGGAGCTCCCGGTGGCCGCGGTCGACGAGGACGGCGAGCTGGATCCAGCTCGGGCGCCCGAGATCCATGATCCCGTCGAGCGCGGCCCGGACCGTGCGTCCGGTGTAGAGCACGTCGTCCACGAGCACGACGACCTTTCCGTCGAGATCGAAGGGGATCTCCGTGCGGCCGATCACCGGGTGATACCCGATGCGTTCGAGGTCGTCGCGGTAGAGGTTGATGTCCAGCACGCCGACCGGCGGCGGGGAGCCGCCTTCGAGCCCGGCGAGTTTTCCGGCGAGGCGGCGCGCGATCGGCACGCCGCGGGTCTGGACCCCGACGAGGCCGAGCCCCGCGAGGGTCTTGTTGCGCTCGAGGATCTCGTGCGCGATGCGGCTGAGGGTTCGGTCGAATGCGGTCGCGTCGAGCAGGACGACGCGGTCGGGCGGGACGTTCATCCGGTGCCTCCTTGCGGCCTCACGGGGCCACGCTTCAAGGAAACCTCGCGGAGCATAGCAGCAGCGCCGATTGACCGCCGTCAACCCGGTGGTCTACCCTCCTCGGCCACTCGGAAGGAACCGATGCCCCTCGATTTCGACGCCCCCGTCCGACGCAACGTGGACCTCGGCCACGGCAATTTCCTGATCGAGTTCGACGCGCCCGAGGAGATCCGCACCGGGATGCGTCCGGGCCAGTTCTTCATGATCGGGATCCCCGGGACCGAGGTGCTGCTCCGCCGGCCATTCAGCGTGTGCGGCCTGCCGGGGACCTTCGTCGGCGCCGGCGGCGACGCGGTCCAGGTCCTCTACCGCGTCTACGGGCGCGCGACGGGACTGATGGCGCAGCTCAAGCCCGGCGCACACCTCCAGGTGCTCGGCCCGCTCGGGAACGGATTCGAGCCCCCCGCCGACGCCGGCGCGACCCCCGTGTTCGTGGCGGGCGGGATCGGCTCCGCCGCCTTCCCCTGCTTCGCGACGCGGCTCGCGGCGGCGGGTCGCAGGCCGGTGCTCCTTTACGGCGCCCGCTCGAAAGGAGACCTTCCGCTCCTCGACTGGTTCGAGGGGCACTGCGCGCGGACCGTCGTCGCGACCGACGACGGGAGCCTGGGCCGGAAGGGGCTCGTCACGGCGGCGCTCGAGGAACTGCTCGCCGAGGAAGGCCCGCGGCCGCACCTCTACGCGTGCGGCCCCACGCCGATGCTCAAGGCGGTCGCGAAGATCGCGATCGCGGCGAACGTCCCCTGCGATCTCGCGCTCGAGGCCCCGATGGCGTGCGGCTTCGGCGTGTGCCTCGGTTGCGTCGTCCCGTGCCACGACGGCGGAGGCGGGGTGCGGTACGACCGATGCTGCGTGGAGGGACCGGTCATGCCGGCGTCGAGGCTCGCATGGTGACCCCCGATCTTTCCGTCGAGGTCGGGGCGGTCCGCCTGCGCAACCCCGTGCTGACCGCGTCGGGGACGTTCGGCTACGGCCTCGAGTTCCTTCCCTACCTCGACCTCGCGCGCCTGGGCGGCCTCGTCACGAAGGGCCTTTCGCCCAGGCCCCGCACCGGCAATCCCCCGGAGCGGATCGTCGAGACCCCGTCGGGGATGCTCAACGCGATCGGCCTCCAGAACGTCGGCGTCGACGCCTTCCTCGCCGAGAAGCTTCCCAGGCTGCGCGAGCACGACACCGTGGTCGTCGCGAATGTCTTCGGCGAGACCGAAGCCGAATACGTCGAGGTCTGCCGCAAGCTCGACGACGCGCCGGGCGTGCACGCGATCGAGCTCAACGTCTCGTGCCCCAACGTCGAAGCCGGCGGGATGATCTTCGGGAACGACCCCGCCGCGCTCGCGAAGGTCACCCGTACCGTCCGCAAGGCGACGAAGCTCCCGCTCTGGGTGAAGCTCTCCCCCAACGTCGGCGACATCCGCGACACGGCGCGCGCGGCGGAGTCGGAGGGAGCGGACGCCCTGTCGCTCGTGAACACCTTCGTCGGGATGGTCGTGGACGTCGAGAAGCGCCGCCCGGTCCTCGCGAACGCGAGCGGAGGGCTCTCGGGGCCCGCGATCCGGCCGCTCGCCGTGTGGATGACCTGGCAGGTGCGCCAGGCGGTGCGGATCCCGATCGTCGGCATGGGCGGCATCCTCACCGCCCGCGACGCGCTGGAGTTCATCCTCGCGGGTGCGACCGCGGTCCAGGTCGGCACGGCCAACTTCGTCAGGCCCGCCGCCGCGGTCGAGGTCGCCGAGGGGCTCGAGCACTGGCTCGCGTCGCACGGCGTCGCGACGGTCCGGGAGCTCGTCGGCACGTTGCGCCGCGAGGCGCATCCGGGGAAGCGATGAAGGCCCGCGAGCGGATCTTCGTCGCGATCGACACGCCGGACCCGGCCCGCGCGAGGGCGCTCGCACGCGCGTTGACCGGGCGTGTCGGGGGCTTCAAGGTGGGCCTCGAGGCGTTCGTCGCGAACGGTCCGGCGCTCGTCGAGGAGATCCGCGCGATCGGGCTGCCGGTCTTCCTCGACCTGAAACTCCACGACATTCCGAACACCGTCGCCGGGGCGGCGGCGGCGGCGGGGCGGCTGGGCGTGGCGTTCCTCACGGTCCACGCGCTCGGCGCCGCGTCGATGATCCGGCGCGCCGTCGAAGCCTCCGCGGAGGGCGCCGAATCGGCCGGGCATCCGGCCCCGTGCGTGCTCGCGGTGACCGTGCTCACGAGCCACGACGACCTCAGTCTCGCGTCCGTGGGCGTCGCCGGCCCGTGCCTTCCGGCGGTGGAGCGTCTCGCCGCGGTCGCGCGCGAGGCGCGTGCGGGAGGGCTCGTGTGCTCCCCGCTCGAGATCGTCCGAGCGCGCGCGATCTTCCCCTCGGCCACGCTCGTCGTACCGGGAATCCGCCCCGCGACCTCCGGCGCGCGCCCCGCCGACGATCAGGCGCGGATCGCCGCTCCCGGCGAGGCCGTGGCGTGGGGCGCCGACCGGATCGTCGTCGGGCGGCCGATCACCGGCGCGGCCGACCCCGCCGCGGCCGCCGATGCGATCGCGGCGGACATCGAGGCGACGGGCCCCGCGTGAGGGCGACCTTCCTCGGAACCGGCACCTCCACGGGAGTCCCGGTCCCGACCTGTACCTGCGCGGTGTGCACCTCGACCGATCCGCGCGACCGACGCCTCCGGCCGTCCGTCCTGCTCGAATGGGACGCCGCATCCGTCCTGATCGACACGGGCACCGACCTGCGCGAGCAGGCGCTGACGTACCGGATCGAGCGCGTGGACGCGATCCTGTACACCCATGCCCACGCCGACCACATCATGGGTCTCGACGACCTTCGCATGTACAACTGGAAACGCGGCGGCCCGATCCCGGCCTACGGCTCGGCGACGACGCTCGGGATGCTCCGCCGGACCTTCTGGTACGTCTTCGAGGAGGTCGAAGCCGGCGGAGGCAAGCCCGGGCTCACCCTGCAGGAGGTCGAGCGGCCGTTCGATCTCCTCGGCCGCGAGGTCGTGCCCGTGCCCGCGATGCACGGCCGCCTTCCGGTCACCGGGTGGCGCCTGGGCGGGTTCGCGTATCTCACCGACGTCAGCGGCATCCCGGAATCGTCGTACCCGTTGCTCGAAGGCCTCGACGTGCTCGTGCTGAGCGCGCTTCGCCGCCGGCCGCACCCGACGCACCTCACCTTCGAGCAGTCGACCGCAATCGCGAAGCGCGTCGGCGCGAAGGCGACGTGGTTCACCCACCTGAGCCACGACGTCGGGCATGCGGAGGTCGAGGCCGGCCTTCCTCCCGGGATCCGCGTCGCGCGCGATGGACTTGTGCTCGAAGTCTGAAAATGGGGACAGGCACCTATTTCAGAGGGGGACAGTCACCCTATTTCCCCGAATCCGAAGCGCACGTTACGGGTTCGTGGAAAATGGGGTGACTGTCCCCCTCTGAAATAGGTGCCTGTCCCCATTCTCAGACGCGCATCGACACGAGGCGCGAGACGCCGGGCTCCTCCATCGTCACGCCGTAGAGGAGGTTCGCGGCCTCCATCGATCGCTTGTTGTGGGTGATCAGGATGAACTGCGTGTGCTCCGCGTACTCCTTCAGCATCCGCGTGAAGCGCGTCACGTTCAGCTCGTCGAGCGCGGCGTCCACCTCGTCGAGGAGGCAGAACGGCGACGGCTGGATGCGGAAGATCGCGAAGAGCAGCGCCAACGCCGACATCGACTTCTCGCCGCCGGACATCAGCATCACCGAGCCGAGTTTCTTGCCGGGGGGCTGCGCGATCATCTCGATGCCGGCCTCGAGGACGTCCTCGCTCTCCTCGAGGACGAGATCGGCCCGACCGCCGTTGAACAACACGCGGAAGATCTCCTGATAGGAGGTGCGGACCGCCTCGAAGACCTCGAGGAACTTCTCGCGCGACTGGCGATTGATGCGGCGGATCGACTCCTTGAGCGACTCGATCGAATCCTCGAGGTCCTTCTTCTGGCTCGTGAGGAAGGTGAAGCGCTCCTCGAGCCCCTGGAACTCGTCGATCGCCATCAGGTTGACCGGCCCGATCTGGTCGATCCGCTCCTTGAGCTGCGCGATCGCTTCCTCGAGGGCGCCGGGCTCGAGCGCCTCGAGCTCGGCCATCGCCTCGCCGGCGAGTCCCGCCGCCTCCGAAGCCACGACGCCGAGCTCCTGCGCGCAGAGATCGTCGAGGTGGCCGCGGTCGGACTCCGAGCGCGCCCGCGCCAGCTCCGCGTCCCGGGCGGCGTCGCGGCACGCGTCGAGGTCGGCGCGCGCCTCCCGCACCGCCCCGTCCTTCTCCTGCAACGCGGCGCGCGCGGCGTCGTTTTCGGCCTCGAGGGCCGAAAGCGCGCGCGCGTTCGCCTGCCGACGCTCGACGTCCTCGCCGAGCTCGAGCTCGGTCGTCCGAAGGGTCTCCTGCGCCTCGTCGCGGCGGCGGTTCGCCCCTTCCCGCTCGGACTCCGCCTGCGCGATCCGCGCCTCGACGTCGCCGATCGCCCCCGAGAGGCGCTCGAGCTCCCTGCGGGCGTCGGCCTGGCGCTGCCGTCTCGCGCCGACGTCGGCGCGCACCGCGGCCGCGCTCTCCCCCGCGGCGCGCAACGCCTCGAGCAGCCGGTCGAGGGTGTCGACCTCGGCGGCGAGGGTCGCTTCGAACCCGGCGAACGCTCCCTCGGCGGCCGCCACCGCCTCGTCGGCGGCGTTCCGCTCGGTCTCCATCCGCCTTCCGTCGGCCTCGAGGTTCTCGATCTCCTCGGCGAGGACCTGCACCCGCCGAAGCGCCCGGGCGCGATCGTCCTCCGTGCGCTGGACCTTGAGGTCGAGATCGGAGCGGACGCGCTGAGCCACCTCGAGCTCCGCGCGGCGCCTGGCGACCTCGACGTCGAGCCGGTGCTCCTCGGCGCGGGAGGCGTCCACCCGCTCCTGGAGGCTCGCCGCGAGCACGGCCGCTTCCTCGAGGGCGTGGCGCTCCTCGTGGATCTTGCGGTTGTGCGCGAGAAGGCCCTCCTGCGCGCCCGCCGCGCCCCCCGCCGCGACGAGCCCCGAGGCGTAGACGACCTCACCGGTGGGCGTCAGGTAGTCGGCCTGGGGATGCCGGCGGTGGAGGTCGAGCGCCGCCTCGAGGCTGTCCACGAGCACGGCGTCGCCGATGCGCTCCCGGACGAACCCGTCCCCGGACTTGATGGTGATCCGGTCCTTGAGGCGACCGACGATCCGGGGGTCTCCGAGCAGGTGATCGGGAAGCGGGGCGTGTCCGTTGGCCGGAACGCCGACCGCCAGCGATCCCGCGGGCTGGATCGAGCTCAGCAGGAGGGTGCGCCCCGCGCCGGCGTCCCGCACCAGGCGCGCGGCGCGCTCGGCGTCGCCGTCGTCGCCGACGACCACGGCCGGCAGGAGCCCCTGGAGGTAGGCCTCGGCGGCGGTCTCGAACTCGGGGACCGCTTCGACGAAGTCCGCCACGACGCCGAGCGTGCGGACGCCCGCCTCCGCCCCGCGCGTGAGCACCATACGGACGCCGTCCGAGACGCCGGCGAACCGGGTCGCCACGTCCTCGAGGGTGCGCAGCCGCGCGCCGTGCGATTTCTCGTGCTGCCGCGCCGTCGCGAGGGACTCGGAATCCTCGCGCAGCGTCGCGCGGACGTCCCGGAGCGACGTCTCCGACGCCGCGAGCGCCTGCTGCAGCTCCTCGACGCTGCGGTGGTGTTCTTCGGCCTGGCGGCCGAGCACCTCGGCTTCCGAGCCGCGCGAGGCGAGCTCGCCCGCGGCGGCCTCGCGCTCCGCGGTCAGGCGCGCCGCGTGATGGCGCGCCCGCTCGAGCGCCTCCTCGATCGAGCGCCGGCGATTCCTCTGGTCGGACAGGTGGCCCGTCGCCTCGAAAAGGCGCCGGCGCAGCGTCTCCACCTCGGCCCTCCGTTCGATCACGGCGCGCTCGGCCTCGGCCGCCTCGCGCTGCAGGGCGTCCAGGCGCGCTTCGGCGGAGCGCAGCTCCTCGTCGGCGCGACCGGCCGCCGCTTCGAGCGAGCCGCGTTCGGCGGCGAGCTCGGAACGCCTGGCGTGCATCGCCTCGAGCTCCCCCGAAAGACGGCGATCCGCCTCCTCGGAGACGACGATCCGCTCGCGGCACGCACGGGCGCGCGACTCCTTGCGGTCGATCTCGATGTCCAGAAGGTGCAGCGCCTCCCCCGCCGCGCGGGCGCGCCGCTCGGCATCCTCGAGCGCGAGCCGCTCCTCGACGAGGGACGCCTCGATCGCCGCGAGCCGCGCGCTCGCCGCCGCCTCCTCCTCGCGCGCCTGCCCCTCGCGCTCGCGGAGCCGCAGCAGGTCGGCGTCGAGGGCCCGCGCCCGCAGCGCGAAACGCACCGCCTCCTTCTGGCGCAGCTCGTCGCGCAGCCGCGAGTAACGGCGGGCCTTCGCGGCCTGGCGCTTGAGCGAGTTGATCTGGCGCGTGACCTCCAGGAGGATGTCGTTGACCCGGAGGAGGTTGGCCTGCGTGGCGTCGAGCTTGAGCTCCGCCAGGCGTCGCTTGTGCTTGAATCCCGCGATCCCCGCGGCCTCCTCGATGATGAGGCGCCGGTCCTTCGGCTTCGCGTTGAGGATCGCCTCGATCCGACCCTGCTCGATCGTCGCGTAGGTCTGGGCGCCGACCCGCTCCTCGCGGAGCAGGTCCTGGATGTCCCTCAGGCGGGTCTTGTGCCCGTTCATGAGGTACTCGCTCTCGCCGTCGCGATAGAGGCGCCGCGTGACCACGATGCGCTTGGGGTCGTCGCCGTCGATCCCCGTCGTGCCGACGAGGTGGAGGCTCACCTCGGCGAGGCCGACCGGCTTGCGTCCCTCGGTCCCGTTGAAGATGACGTCCTGCATCGACGATCCCCGGAGCATCCGGGCGCTCTGCTCTCCGAGAACCCAGTTGATCGCGTCGCCGATGTTGGACTTCCCGCAGCCGTTCGGCCCGACCACGGCGGTGATCCCGTCGGGGAACACCACCTCCGCCGAGTCTCCGAACGACTTGAAGCCGGCGATGTGCAGCTTTTCGAGCCTGAGCATGTCGTGGGGCACTCCGTGATGGCCTGGGGCGCGCGGAATATACACCCCGCCGCGCCCCCGTTCCAAGGCTGGACCGCTAAATGTTGGGGGGTCGGAGTCGGAAAACCCCTAAAGGTTGGGGCTGATCAGCGGTCCCGGAACACCAGCAAGTCCGGAACCGCCTGGAGGGCCCGGCGGACCGGCCCGTCGGGGAAGCGCTGGAGCTCCGCCGCCGCCTCCTCGGCATACCGGTGGGCGCGGGCCCGGGCCCGGGCGATCGCTCCGGTCTCGTGGAGAAGGGCCGTCAGCTCCGCGATCTCGCGCACCGCCCCGCCGTTCCCGGCGGCGACCACGGTGCGTGCGAGGTCGGTCGCCCGGGGCGGCCCTTCCGAAAGGAGGTCGATCACGGCGAGGGTGGCCTTCCCCTCGCGCAGGTCGCTCGCCGCAGGCTTGCCGAGGACCGCGGCGTCCCCGGTGAAATCGAGGAGGTCGTCCACCAGCTGGAACGCGAGTCCGAGCTTCAGCCCGTAGCGGCGCAGCGCCTGCTCCCGCTCGTCCCCCACCTGTCCCAGCATCCCCGCGATCTCGCAGCACCCGCCGAACAACGCGGCGGTTTTCCGTTCGACGAGGTCGAGGTACTCCTGCACGCTCAGATCGAGGCGGCCGACGTAGCGCGTCTGGAGCATCTCCCCTTCGGTCATGCGCAACGTGATCTCGGCGAGGACGCGCATGATGCGCAGGCTTCCCGCGTCCAGGGCCATCTCCATCGCCTTGGCGTAGAGGTAGTCGCCGAAGAGGACGGTGATGTTGTTCCCCCAGCGATGGTTGACCGAAGGACGCCCCCGGCGGGTCGTGGCCTCGTCGATGATGTCGTCGTGGATGAGGGTGGCCGAGTGGATGCACTCGAGCACCGTCGCCATCAGGACGTCGTGGGGACCCCGATAACCGACGAGCTTGGCGCAGAGGAGGTGGAGCATCGGGCGGACCCGCTTGCCTCCTCCGTCGGCGACAAACGAGCCGATTTCGTCGACGATCCGGACGGGAGAGGCGACCGACAGGCGAAACAGGTCCTCGACGCGGATCAACTCGTCGGCCACGAGCGCGGCGATATCCGCCGGCGAATACGCCGGCTCCTGGACGGCGGGATCAACCCGCTGCGGCATGCCGCTCGACGCGCCCAAACGCTCCTCCCGAAACGGGCGAGGATACTAACACCCCCACCGGGGCCCCTCCAACGCGGTGCGTCAAGGATTCTGGGCGTCGACGAACTCCGTCCCGGGAGGGGGCTCGAAGGCGAAAACGCCGTCCGGCAGCTTGCGGTTCCGCTTCCATCCCTCGAACCGGTAGGCGGTCCGGTTCCCCGCGGCGTCGAGGATCTCCGCCCCCTCGATCGCCCCGGTGTCCCGGCGGAAGACGAGGAGGATCTCCTCGAGGGCCCCCGCGTTCGCCTCGCGGGGTCGCAACCGCAGCCGACCCGCTCCCGCGTCGGACGCGGTAAAGAGCTCGGACATCGGCTTGTTTCCGGCCAGCAGCGCCGGAAGCAGCTCCGACTCCTCCCCGAGCCTGCCCCGGATCCACTGCTGCTCCGCTTCGAGGTACAGCGCCGTGTGCTCGCCGTTGACCAGCGCCACCTTGCGCTCCGGCCGCTCGTAGTCCCATCGCATGCGACCGGGCCTCTCGATCCAAAGCCGCCCGGATTCCGTGAGCCCGGTCCCCAGGGCTCCCGACAGGAGCGTCTGCTCGAACCGCCCCTCGAGGGTCCGGGTCGCCTTCAGCCAGGACTCGACCGCCGCGAGGGCGGGGACGGGCTCGGCCGCAGGCGCGACCGGCGCGGAAAGGAGGACGGCGGCGGCGAAGGTGCGTAGGATCATGGGTCGATCGTACCGGAGGAACCGTCGATGTGCCTCGCCGCCCTGCTCCTCGCCGCCGCCGCCGCGGCCCCAACCGACGCGGTCGCCCTCTACGACGCCGGGAAATACGCCGAGGCCCGAGCGGCGCTCGAGGCGCTCGACGCGCAAGGGCAGCTGTCCGGGCCCCTCCTCTACCGCCTGTTCTTCTGCCGCCGCGTCCTCGGCGACGAGCCCGCCGCCAAGGACGCCCTCGAGCGGGCCCGCGCCTCGCTCGAGAGCGAGAACACGACCGCGAAGAGCCTCGAGATCCCGTTCTACCTCGCGAACGCCTACGCCAACCTCGGCCTGAAGGACGAAGCGCGGACGGTCGCGGTCGAGACCGCGAGGAAGGTCGGCTCGGGCGGATTGCCGAAGCCGGCCTCTCCGATGGAGAGTTTCCAGCTGGGGCGGCTCCAGCAGGAGGCCGGGGACGCGGAGGCCGCCTCCGCCAGTTTCGCGACCGCGGTCGAAGGGTTCGGCTCGGGTTATCCCGGTCAATCCCGCTGGGCCCGTCGTTACCTCGCCGAGCGCGCGATGTCCCGGGGGGACTTCGCCGCCGCCGAGCCGCACCTCGCGGCGCTCGTCTCCTTCCCCGGCGCGGGCGCCGCCGACTACCGGCAGCTCGCGCTCGCGAACGGACGGCTGCGTCGCTGGGAGGCGGCGGCCCGGGCCTGGAGGGAGGCGGTGCGCCTCGATCCCGCCAATGCCGACGACCCGCGTTACGCGGCGCGCCTGGCCGACGTCGCGGTCCAGCTCGGCTCGCTCCCAGAGCGCGCCCCGGACGGCCGCGGCTGGAACGTCCTGTCGACGGCGGAGCTCGAGGAGACCTTGCGCGACGCGCAGCGGCGGGCGGGCGACGCACGCAATCGCGCCGGCAGCGCTCCCCGGGAGGAGAGACCGAAGATCGAGGCCGACCTCCGGGAGGCGCGCGGGCGCCTCACCGCGTCCGGGCTCGAATACGCCCTTCGCGGCATGGGCCTGCGCGAGTTCGCCTTCAAGGAAGGGATCGCGGTGCTGATCTTCCAGGACGCCCCGTGGACGCTCCCCGCGGAGTAGGGGCCGGTCGCCTCAGAACAGGTCGGCGACCTCGCCGAGCAGCGGCACCTTGAACCGCTCCCCGTCGAGCGCGCGCACGACGCACAGGAACAGCAGCAACGCCGCCCCCACCGCGACGAGCCCGCACGCCGTCCAGACGAGGTCGGCGACGGTGGCCCAGGCGTGACGCGCGACGATCCCGTAGAGCCCCCGGAGCACCACGAAGAGCGCGGCGAGGAAGGCCGACACGAGCACGCCCTGCTTGGCGTGCCACTTCACGAACTCCTTCCGGCCCGCGACGAGCGAGAAGATCACGAGCGGCCCGAGGTACCCGAACACGAGCAGGACGCGGTCCTGGTCGGTGAGCTCGTCGGTGAGCGCGCGTTCTTCCATGGGCCGCCGTTATAGGCTTCCGGCGCGTTTCGGGTCAACCCTCAGAAATTGATCACGAGGGTGGCGGTCAGGATCGTGTCGAGCTCGTCGAGCTCCCGGACGATCGGCGGGGCCACCCCGTCGAGGTCGTCGACGTCGTTGAGGGTCTCGGTCGCGGGCTGCTTGTCATAAAGGACCCGCACCGCGAACTTCAGGGCGAGCCGCGCGTTCAGGCTCGCCTGGATCGACGTCAAGGAGCGCGCGCGAAGATCGTCGGTGTCGTCCAGGTTCTCCAGGATCTCGAGCTCCTGCACGAACTTCGAGGACTCCCCGATCTTCTGCTCGTAGGCGAGAAAACCGCGCGCTCCGGCGAAGTCGCGGTCCTCGCCGTCGACGGGGCTCTCCTGCGTGTAGTCCACGCCGATCTCGCCGGAGAACTTGGTCCGGTCGGTCTCGAAGAACCGGTACCCGATCCCGCCGCCGCCGAACAGGCGGGAGTCGATCCCCTGGAAGCGGTTCCGGTTCCAGCCGGCGAGCGCGTACCAGAACAGATCGCCGGTCACGGTACGGCGGTACTTCCCGTCGAGGAAATACGACTCCGCGGTCGTCTCCTTGGGGGGCTCGACGAGCACGCCGTCGAGGTTGAACGCGTTGGGGGTGGATTCGGTGCGCAGGGCTCCGGCGTTGGAGAGGAACTCCGCGTTCGTCCACTTGTAGCCGTACTTGTTGGAGAAGGCGAAATTGGTGGACTCGGAGTTCCCGCTCGTGACGATCACGCCCAGCTCGGTGGCGTTGGTCCACGGCTTCGCAGGCGCGTCCTCGGCGAGGACGGCGACGTGAGCGAGGCTGGCAACCACGACGGCGACGAAGAACCGCTTCATGAGGCCCCCCGAATGGAAAAGAGCCGGATTCTAGCGGGCGGTATACTCCCCCGCCATGCCGGCCGAATCCTCCCTGACGCCGATGTTCCGGCAGTACCGGACCATGAAGGCGGAACATCCGGGAACGCTCCTGCTGTTCCGGATGGGGGACTTCTACGAGATGTTCTACGAGGATGCGGTCGACGCCAGCCGCGTCCTCGAGCTCGCGCTCACCGCGCGCGGGAAGGGCACCGCCCACGAGGCGCCGATGTGCGGGTTCCCGCACCACCAGATCGACGCGTACACGGCGCGCCTCGTGCGCGCCGGACGTCGCGTGGCGGTCTGCGAACAGGTCGAGGACCCCCGCAAGGCCAAGGGGCTCGTGAGACGGGAAGTGATCCGGGTCGTCACCCCGGGGACCCTGACCGATCCCGGGGAGCTCGACGAGAAGGAACCGGCCTGGATCGCCTCGGTGGCCGAGGTCGGCGGGGTGGTGGGCGCCGCCTTCGCGGACCTCTCGACCGGGTCGTTCCTCGCCTGGCAGTCCTCCGATGGTCCGGACGCCCGCGAAGCCCTCGTCGAGCGTCTCCAGGCGTTCTCACCCCGCGAGATCGTCGTCGCGGAGGAGCTTCCCGCCCGCGAGCGTCTCGCGGAGCTCGGCCGCGCGGCGCTGACGCCGGTCGACGGGTACGCGTTCCTCCCCGATCCCGCCGGGGAGCTGCTTCGCCGCCACTTCGGCGTCGCCTCCCTGGACGGCTTCGGCCTTCGCGACGCGCCGGTCGCGGTCGCCGCCGCGGGGGGGCTGCTCGCCTACCTCCGCGACACGCAGAAACACGGCCTCGAGCACCTCGACGGGATCGCGCTGCACGAGCCGCGCGCCGCGCTCGCCCTGGATCGCGCCACCCGCCGCAACCTCGAGATCGAGCGTTCGCTGCGCGACGGCGCCCGCGCGGGCTCGCTGATCCACGCCGTCGACCGCACGCGCACCGCCGCCGGAGCGCGGCTGCTCCGCGCGTGGATCCTGGAGCCGCTCCTCGACGCCCGCGAGATCGCGCGCCGCCACGATGCGGTCGAGGAGCTCGTCGAGCGGGCGGCGCTGCGCGAGACGATGCGCTCCCGCCTCGAGGCGGTGCGCGACATCGAGCGTCTCACGGGGAGAATCGTCGCCGCGAGCGCGGGCCCGCGCGAGCTCGTCGCCCTGCGCGCGTCCCTCGAGTCGGTGCCGGCGCTCGTCGAGTCCGGATCGACGCTCGCGATGGCCTTCCTTCGCGAGACCCTCGACGGGCTCGATCCGTGCGCCGACCTCGAGCAACGCCTCGCGGCGGCGCTCGTCGACCAGCCCCCCGCCGGCGCGAAGGACGGCGGGGTCCTGCGCGACGGCTTCCACGCCGAGCTCGACGAGCTGCGCGCGATCCGCCGGGACGGCAGCGCGTGGATCACCGCCCTCGAGGCGCGCGAGCGCGAGGCGACGGGAATCGCGTCGCTGAAGGTCCGGTTCAACAAGGTCTTCGGCTACTACATCGAGATCTCGCGGTCGAACCTCGACCGCGTCCCCGACCGCTACACCCGCAAGCAGACGATCGCGGGGGGCGAGCGTTACGTCACCCCCGAGCTGAAGGACTACGAGTCGAAGGTCCTGCACGCGCAGGAGCGGATCGTGGAGCTCGAGTACGAGCTGTTCGCCGCGTTGCGGACCGAGATCGCCGCCCACGCCCACCGGCTCAAGGCGACCGCGCGCGCCCTCGCGCGCCTCGACGTCGTCTGCGCCTTCGCCGAGCTCGCCGTGCGCGAGGGGTACTGCCGCCCGCGCGTCTCGGAGGGGCTCGAGCTGCGGATCGCGGGCGGACGCCATCCGGTCGTCGAGGCGACCCTCGGCCACGGCCGCTTCGTCCCGAACGACACCTCCCTCGACCCCCCCGCCTCGGCGATCGGCATCCTCACCGGCCCGAACATGGGGGGGAAGTCGACCTACCTGAGGCAGGTCGCGCTGATCGTCGTCCTCGCGCAGGCGGGCTCGTTCGTCCCCGCCGAATCGGCCGAGATCGGGATCGTCGATCGCGTCTTCTGTCGCGTGGGAGCGTCGGACAGTCTGGCCGAAGGGCAAAGCACGTTCATGGTGGAGATGACCGAGACGGCGAACATCCTCCACCACGCCGGGCCGCGAAGCCTCGTCCTCCTCGACGAGATCGGCCGCGGGACCTCGACCTTCGACGGCCTCGCGATCGCGTGGGCGGTCGCGGAGCACCTCCACGGCCGGGCGGGAGGAGCGCCGCGCACGCTCTTCGCGACGCACTACCACGAGATGACCGAGCTCGCCGTGGCGCTCCCCGGCGTGCGCAACCTCCGCATGGCCGTGCGCGAGCGCGGGCACGAGGTCGTCTTCACGCACCGCGTGGAGTCCGGCGCGGCCGACCGCTCCTACGGCATCCACGTCGCGAGGCTCGCGGGGGTGCCCGCGGCCGTCCTGGCGCGGGCGCGCGAGATCCTCGAGAACCTGGAGAAGGACGAGTTCGGCGGGGACGGGCTTCCGCGTCGCGCGCGCCGGGGCGGATCGACGCGATACCGCCGCGGCGAGACGCCGCTGTTCGCCCTGGCGGAGCCCGAGCCGCGCACGCCGCCACCCGATCCGAGCGTGGCGGAGATCCTGGCGGAGTTGCGGGCGTGTGATCCGGACCGGCTCACGCCGATCGACGCCCTTCAGAGGCTGGACGCGTGGGTGCGCCGCCTCCGCACCCGCGGAGACGGCGCCTAGGCCGAGCGTCGGTCAGAAGGCGACGAGGGCGTCCTTCTCGGTCTGGTACGAGTCGAAGACCTCTTCGAGCTTGGTGAGCGCGAGCAGGTCCTGGACCTTCCCCGCCGGCTTGAGCAGCTTGACGGTGCCGCCCTTCTCGCGAGCCCGCTTGTAGCAGGCCACGAGCTCGCCGATGCCGGCCGAATCCATGTACGACACGCCCTCGAGATTGAGCAGGATGTTCTTCTTGCCGCCGTCGAGCAGCGCCTGCACCTTCTCCCGCAGCAGCGAATCGCCCTCGCCGATGGTGATCTTGCCCGAGAGGTCCACGACCGAGACGTGACCGGCCTCGCGGACGTTCAACTTGAGGCTCATGGGAAACTCCTCCGAGTTCTGCGGTTCAGCGCCGCTTCGCGTTGCCGCGGCGGCCGGATTGTACCTTCTTGTGCATCGTGACTTCCATGCCGCGTCCGGGCCTGCGCCGGAACTCCAGCCGGTCCGTGTACGCACGCATCATCAGGATCCCCCGACCGGACGTGTTGAGGATGTGCTCCTTGTCCGTCGGATCGGGGGTCGCCTGCGGGTCGAATCCCTCCCCACGGTCGCGGATCCGCACCCGGATCCCGCGCTTGAGGAGGTCGAAACGGACCTCGACCGGGACCTTCGGATCCTGACGGTTTCCGTGGACGAGGGCGTTGATCACGCCCTCGTGCACCGCGATGGCGAGATTCAGGGCCTCGTCGTCCGAGAATCCGGCCTGGGCTCCCAGTTTTTCCGCCAGGGCGTGCGCGGTCTCCACGAACCGGACGGAGCTGGGAAACCTGAGGACGACGGCTTCGGCCAAGATTCCTCCCGTAAACCGCGGGAGGATATCCGCCCCGGCGCGGAACCGTCAACGAATTGGGCCGCCCCCCTCGGACTTGCCGCCGGTCCAACGCAGCACCGCGGCTCCCCAGGTGAGCCCGGCCCCGAACCCGGTCATGAGCAGATTCGCCCCCGGGGACACCCGGCCGGTCCGGACCGCCTCGTCCAGGGCGATCGGGATCGTGGCCGCGGCGGTGTTGGCGTAACGATCGACGGTGACGAGCATCCGGTCGCGGGGGATCTTCAGACGCTCGATCCCCGCCTCGAGGATCCGCAGGTTGGCCTGATGCGGGACGAAGAGGTCGACGGCGTCCGGCGCCAGCCCCGAGCGGTCGAGCGCACGGCGCGAGGCGGTGACGAGGGCCTCGACGGCGAACCGGAAGAGCGTCGGACCGTCCATCTGGATGAAGTGCTCCCGGGCCTCGATCGTCTCGGCGGAGGCGGGTTTGCGCGATCCGCCGGCGGGCATCCTGAAGAGGGACCCCCCGGAACCGTCGGCCCCCATGTGCCACCCGAGAAGGCCCGTGGATCCGTTGACCGGTCCGAGGACCACCGCCCCCGCGCCGTCCCCGAACAGGGCCGTGACCTTCTGGTCCATCGGGTCGATGATCCTGGAGTTCACGTCCGACCCGACGACGAGCACCCGTCGCGCCGCCCCGTTCGCGATGAACTGCGCCGCGGTCACGAGGGCGTAGACGAACCCGGAGCAGGCCGCCTGCAGGTCGAACGAGGCGGCGGGTTGCGCTCCGAGTCGGTCCTGGATCAGGCACGCGGTCGAGGGGAAGGCCATGTCGGGGGTGTAGGTCGCGCAGATGACGAGGTCGAGCTCCCTGGGCTCCACCTCGGCGGCGTCGAGCGCCTGCCGCGCGGCCAGAAGTCCCAGGTCGGAGGCGGCGACCCCGGGCGCGGCGAACCGACGCTGCTGGATCCCCGTCCGCTTGAGGATCCAGTCTTCGGAGCAGCCGTAGCGCTCCGCGAGCTCGCGGTTGTCGACGATGCGGTCGGGGACGTGACTCCCCGTGCCGAGCACGCCGGCACGAACCTGCCCGTCGCCTGCCATGTCGGGACCCCCACCCCAGAAGGGCCACGGAGATATACGGCTCTGCGGCGGTTTGCTGCAAGGAAGAAGAAGCGGCTCAATGGCATGCGAGGATGCGCGTGGAGGCCTCGACATGCTTCGGAACACCCTCGTCCTGCTCGCCCTCGTCGCGGCGGGCGTCAACAACGCCGATTCCGCCGACACCCCGAATGCCGACCTGAAGGAGCAGGTCCGGAAGACCGAGGTCGCCTTCGCGAAGACGATGGCCGACCGGGACCACGCGGCGTTCACCTCGTTCCTGGCGGACGAGACGGTGTTCTTCGGCCGGAGCGTCCTGCGCGGCAAAGACGCCGTCGCCGCCGCATGGAAGCGGTTCTACGAGGGGCCCGCCGCGCCGTTCTCCTGGGCTCCATCGGATGTCGAGGTCCTCGATTCCGGGACTCTGGGATACACGAGCGGGCCGGTGCTCGATCCCGCAGGAAACCGCGTCGGCACGTTCAACTCCGTCTGGCGCCGGCAGCCGGACGGCTCCTGGAAGATCGTCTTCGACAAGGGATGCCCCGAATGCGATTGCGCGCCGAAGCCGGTCGCGGTTCCGGCGGGAGCGACCGGAATCGCGGCGCTCGCGTGGATGGCGGGCGACTGGCGGACCGAACCCGGCAAGCGCCAGGTCGACGAACACTGGACGGCACCGTCCGGGGGCTCGATGCTCGGCATGAGCCGCACGGTCGCCGACGGGAGCACGAGAGAGTTCGAGTATCTGCGGATCGTCGCGCGCGCCGACGGCATCTTCTACATCGCGCATCCCGGAGCGCGCAGCCCCGGGACGGAGTTCAAGCTCACCCGCAGCTCCGAGGGCGAGGCCGTGTTCGAGAACCCGCAGCACGATTTCCCGAAGCGGATCACCTACCGGCTCGGGGCGGACGGGACGTTGACCGCCGTCGTGGACGGAGGAGAAGGAACGAAGGGGTTCACGTTCGTGTTTTCCCGGAGCGCGCGCTAGACAAGCGTCAAGCGCCCGATGCGCCGGGGTCGGCGCCGAGTCATCCTTCCTCGGGAACCGCTGGGGGCCTGGATGCCGATGCGGGGACTGGCCTTCGTCATGGTCCTGGCGGGGTCGGCAATCCGCCCCGACGCCGAGGCCGCGTCGCCGCTCGACCGCATCGCCGATCCGGTCGTGTTGACCGGCGCCGATCTGCCGACGCTGGTCGGGAACAACCCGGCTGGCCTCGTGGCCTTCCGCTTCGAAGGAGGCTGGGTCCAGATTCCCCTCCAGGTGGACGAGCGCGCGCTCGTCGACTTCGGCACGATCTACGGCAGCGCCCCGGTCGGCCTGACCGTGCGGACCTACACCGACGCGGGGACGTTCACCGGCGCCGATCCCGACGCGGCGTTCGACGCGGACGACGAGCTCGTCGTCATGGCGATCGACGCGGGGGGATCCCGCGCGGGCTTCGCCGACCCTCCGGAACACGTGGATCCGGCCGCGGGGGTAGAGGTCGAGATCCGCGACCCGCTCGACGGAGCGCGCGCCTGGGTCTACCTCTTCCCCGGCGACGGTACCCTCGACCCCGCGGCGGGGGCCCAGCGGGTGGCCTACGCTTTCAACCTCCTCTCGGGGGACTACAAGACCACCTACAACACCGCCGTCGGGCCGAATCCCGAGAACTCCGTCGTGACGACCTCGAGCTACGGCGTGCGCTTCTCCGACCGCTGGATCCGCGACGAGACGCGCGTGACCGCGGGGAACGCCACGGGGGTCGACATCCTCGACCGGCACAAGACCAAGCTGCGCCCGCGGGACTGCAGCCGCACCGAGCAGACCTTCAGCAGCGACGGCGGCGCGCTCATCGTCAACCGATCGGGCCCGCTGCGGGCGATCCGGGGGTACATCGGGGCGAACAGCGGCATCACCACGCACCGGATCCACGCCTTCTACGAGGCGCGCGAGGACGTCTGGACGTTCGTGCGCGTCCACTCGATCCCGGGGATCCTGGACCTGTTCGACTACTCCCCGGGCGCGGCCGGGATGGTCTATTACAACGACTTCAACGTCGCCGGGGCGACGATCGACGGAAGCCCGGACCCGGTCTCGTCGGCGCCGCAATCCTGGGAGATGGTGACCGGTGCGCAGGGGACGCTCGCGATGACCCTGCGCGTGGTGTCCGACATCCCCGCGCTGGCCTGCGTCGCGTATTACTCCGACAGCCTGAATCCGCTCGACACGCAGTGCACCGGCGACGCCTGGCAGTACGGGGAGAGCGGGATCTGGATCCCGGCGGCGATTCCGAACACCGATCCCGCCGGGGGCGTGTCCTTCCGCCTGGAGTTGTTGCGCGTCATCCGTTACGCGCCGCCGGGGCAGCCCCCGGCCTTCGCCGCCCGCGCGGCCGAGGAGGCCGCCTCCCCGCCGGCGGCGAGCGTCTCTGCGTGGCCGCCCGCGGTGTGCCCCGACGAAGACGGCGACGGCCGCGCCCTCTGCGCGCCGTCCTGCGAGCCTCCCGGCGGAGCGACCTGCGGCGACAACTGCCCGGCGGCGGCGAACGCCGACCAGGGCGACCTCGACGAGGACGGCGAAGGGGACGCCTGCGACGACGACGACGATGACGACGGAACGGCGGACGCCGAGGACTGCGCCCCGCTCGATCCCTCGGCGGCGCGTCTGCCGACCGAGGTCGAGGGGTTCCTCGTGGACAAGGGCGGCGGCGGCGCCTTCTCTTGGACGAGCGAAGGGCCGGGGTTCCGCTACGACCTCGTGACGGGAGAACTTCTGCAGCTCCGCACCGACGGGACGTTCGCCGGCGCGACCTGCCTGCTGGGGAACGTCGTCTCGCCGAACGGGGCCGATCCCACCCCGGCCCCGCCCGCGGGTGCCGGGGTCTATTTTCTCGTCCGCGCCCGGAACGCCTGCGCTCGGGGCACTTACGGACGGACGAGCGAGGGGACCCCGCGGACGATCGCGCAGGACTGCCCCTAGGCGACGCCGGGTTCGTCGGACTTCCTACTCGGAGGCTCTCGGCACGGGGTCTACCTCGGAGCGCGCATGGCACCGGAACGGCCCTCGCGATACCCCACCGCCTCCGCGAGGTGTCGCGGTTCGACGGTCTCCCCGCCTTCGAGATCCGCGATCGTCCTCGCGACCCGCCGCACGCGCGTCCAGCCTCTCGCGGACAGGCCGAGCCGCTTCGACGCCTCGGAGAGCAGCCGGCTTCCCTCCGCCTCGAGCGGTGCGGCGCGGTCGAGCTCGGCTCCGGTGAGCCGGGAGTTGACGGACCCTCGAGCCTCCTGCGCCGCCCGCGCGGCCAGCACCCGCTGCCGCACGGGCAGCGACCCCTCCCCGGCCTTCGCCGCCGCGAGGTCGAGCGGATCGACCGCGGGCACGTCCACCACGAGATCGAACCGGTCGATCAGCGGACCCGAGATCTTGGCGAGATAACGATCGACCTCGATCGGCGAGCAGCGGCAGCGGCCGCGCGGGTCGCCGAGGTGGCCGCAGGGACAGGGGTTCATCGACGCGATCAGCGCGAACTCCGCCGGGAAGGTCGCACGCTCGTGGAGCCTGGCGATCGTGATCGCTCCCTCCTCGAGGGGCTGACGCAGCGCCTCGAGGGCGTCGCGACGGAACTCGGTCAGCTCGTCGAGGTAGAGCACGCCCCCGCTCGCGAGGGTGATCTCGCCGGGCTTGAGGCGAAGCCCGCCGCCGGTGAGCCCCGCGAACGAGATCCCGTGGTGGGGCGCGCGGAAGGGGCGCTCGACGACGAGCCCATCCGCGAGCCCCGCGGCGCTCCAGACCTGCGTCACGCGCAGCGCCTCGTCGAGCGTCATCGGCGGGAGGATCCCCGGAAGGCGCCGCGCGAGCATCGTCTTCCCCGACCCCGGAGGTCCCGTGAGCAGCAGGTGATGTCCCCCGGCGGCGGCGATCTCGAGGGCGCGGCGTGCGCTCGCCTGCCCCTTCACCTCCGCGAGGTCGGCGACGCCCGTTCGTTGTCGCGCGTCCTCGAGGCGACGGTGCGGCTCGACCCTCGTCGGCCTCCTGGTCGGACGCCCCGCGACGAGGGCGAGGGCTTCCGCGAGGCTCGCGGCGCCGTACACCTCGAGCCCCTCGACGAGGGCGGCCTCCGCGGCGTTCTCCTCGGGGACGACGAGGCGCGCAAAGCGCGCGTCGGTCGCGGCCAGCGCGATCGACAACGCACCCCGAACCGGGCGCAACGCGCCGTCGAGGGCGAGCTCGCCGGCGAGAACCGCACGGACCGGGCCCACCGGCACCTGGCCGTCCGCCGTCAGCAGCGCGGCGGCGATCGGGAGATCGAGCCCCGTTCCGCGCTTCGGGAGCTCGGCGGGGGCGAGGTTGAGCGTGATGCGGTGCTGCGGGAGCCTGAACCCCGCGTGGCGCAGCGCCGCGCGCACGCGATCGAGCCCTTCGCGCACCGCGCTGTCGGGGAGCCCCACCGCGGCGATCGTGGGAAGGCCTCCGGCGAGATCGACCTCGACGGCGACGAGGCGCGCCTCGATCCCGGCGAGGACGGCGCCCGTGGCGCGTCCGAGCATGGAACACCCGCGGAGGAGGCGGGCGGGACCGGAAGGGAGTCGGCTAGTTCGTGCGGATCGTCAGGCGCGTGCCGGGATACAGGGTCATGTTCGGCTTGATGTCGTTCAGCGCGCAGATCTCGTCGACCGTGACGCGGTACTGGGTCGCGATCCGCGTGAGGCTCTCGCCGCGACGGACGGTGTGCACGACCTTCTCGGCGGCCTGGGCCTGAGCCTGCATCGCGGCGCCGCCGCGCGCCGGGATCGTGAGGCGCTGGCCGACCTGCAGGGTGGAGTTGACGCGGATGCCGGAAGCGCTCGCGACCGCCTGGGGGGTCGTCCCGTACCGGCGCGCGATCGACGCGAGCGTGTCGCCGCGACGGACGCGGTACGCGACGGCGCCGCCGTCCCGCCGCAGGTCCGAAGCCTTCTTGGGGGAGGACGCCTTCGCGAGAGCCACCGGGGCCGTCCCACCGGGAATCGTGAGCCACTGTCCGGCGCGAGGCACGGACTTGCGGCCCATGCCGTTCGCCTCGCGCAGCTCCGAGGTCGTCACCCCGTAACGACGCGCGATCGAGGTGATCGTCTCCCCCTTGCGGACCTTGTGGCGGACCTCGGCGAGCCTCTCGCTGTCGGGGAGGTCCTTGAGGGCCGCGAGCGTCCGCTCGGCGCTGCCGACCGGCACCCTCACCGTCGTCGTCTCGTGCGGCGGGGTCACCTGGCGGCGCAGGTGCGGGTTGAGATAACGAACCGTCTCGAGATCGCTCTCGGCGAGCCGGGCGATCGTCTTGAGATGGACCGCGCCTTCGACGGAGACCGTCTCGAACCGGAGCGGCGCGTCGGGATTCGTCTCGAACCCGTACTTGCCCGGATCCTTCGCGATGACCGTCGCCGCGAGGATCGCGGGGACGTAGTTCTTCGTTTCCCGGTACAGGGAGTTGGTCTTGGCCAGCTCCCAGAACGTCTTGGGGCCGAGCCGGTTCAGCGCTCGCTGGATGCGCCCCTCGCCGGTGTTGTACGCGGCGAGGGCGAGGTACCAGTCGCCGAACATTCCGTAGAGGTCCTTGAGGTAGCGGGCGGCGGCCCGCGTCGCCTTCTCCGGATCGGAGCGCTCGTCGACGTAGGCGTCGATGCGAAGTCCGTAGCGGCGCCCCGTCCCGGCGATGAACTGGAAGATCCCACGCGCCTTCGCGCGCGAATACGCCGTGACCTTGAAGGCGCTCTCGACGTGAGCCATGTAGGCGAGGTCGCGGGGGACCCCTTCCTCGTCGAAGACGCGGTGGATCATTTCGAGATAGCGGCCCGATCGATCGAGGCTGTTCTGGAAGAACTCGCGGTGACGCCCGGTGAAGTAGTCGACGTAGGCGAGGACGCGCGGGTTGATCTCCACGGGGAAGTCGAACGCGACCGGGTTCTCCTCGACGAGGTCGCGCTCCTTCTCGATCTCGGCCTCGGTGGGCTCCACCGGCGTGTCGGCGATGTCGTCGAGCGGGGAGGCTTCCACGGGCTCGCCGGGCGTCGGTTCGCCTTCCTCCTCGGCCGCCGCGGCCTGGAGCTCTTCGATCGCCGCCGTGTCGGGGGCGCCGGGAGCCAGGATCTCCCGGGCGGCGCGCTCCTGAGCCGCCGCCTCGTCGGCGTCGCCGCTCTGCCGGGCCTGATCGGCGGCGGCGAGATGGGCGAGCGCCGCCAGTCGCTGCGCGTCGGTCGGGTCCGCGGGGGCGGCGGGGGGTGCGGGGGTTGCGGGGGCAGTCGGTGCGGGGGCAGGCTCCGGGGTGGAAACCGGTGCCTTCCCGTGCAGGGCGCACCCTGCGAGGGGCAGGGCGGCAAACAGGAGAAACGCCGAGGACAGCTTGGAAAAGCCTCGCGCCCCCCGCTGCTGTCGCTCCATGGGTCCTCCGGCTCAGGGTCAACACGCCGCCGAAACCGGCGACTCCATAGGTTCGGGCGGGGCAAATCTTAGGTGCCGCCCCCCCCAGTGTCAAATCTCAACCACCCTAAAACCCTAGTGTTCTCCTAGACTTAAACCTTTCCGGGTCCGAGGCGCGGGAATCTTCGTCCTACTTCCGCCTTTCGTATTGACAGCCCCTCCCTCGCTCGCCTACCCTCCCGCTCGGTTTCGTCGCGTCCCGAACACCCCGCCTCCCCGGAGAGTTCCCCATGGCGCTGGATCTCAAGGACCGTCTGAAGGCGATGGACCTCGCCGTCTCCCAGATCGAGAGACAGTTCGGCAAGGGCTCCATCATGAAACTCGGCGACCGCCAGCAGGTGGATGTCGCCGCGATCTCCACGACCTCCCTCTCGGTCGATTTCGCGCTCGGCGTGGGCGGGATCCCCCGCGGCCGCGTCGTCGAGATCTTCGGACCGGAATCCTCGGGCAAGACGACGCTCGCGCTGCACATCGTCGCCGAGACCCAGAGGCTCGGCGGCATCGCGGCGTTCATCGACGCCGAGCACGCCCTCGATCCCGAATACGCCGGCAAGCTCGGCTGCGACACCGACAACCTCATGGTCTCTCAACCCGACTCCGGCGAGCAGGCCCTCGAGATCGCCGAGATCCTGATCCGCTCGGGCGCCGTCGACCTCGTCGTCGTCGACTCGGTCGCCGCGCTCGTCCCGAAGGCCGAGCTCGACGGCGAGATGGGCGATTCGCACGTCGGCCTGCAGGCCCGACTCATGTCGCAGGCGCTGCGCAAGCTCACCGGCATCGTCTCGAAGAGCAAGACGGCGCTCGTCTTCATCAACCAAATCCGCGACAAGATCGGCGTGATGTTCGGCAGCCCCGAGACGACGACGGGCGGACGCGCGCTGAAGTTCTACGCGTCGATCCGCATCGACATCCGCCGCATCGGCGCGATCAAGGAGGGCGAGGAGACCACGGGGTCCCGCACCCGCCTGCGCGTCGTCAAGAACAAGGTCGCCCCGCCGTTCCGCTCGGCGGAGTTCGACATCCTCTACGGCGAAGGCATCTCGAAGGAAGGCGACCTGATCGACCTCGGGATCGCGCACAAGCTCGTGGACAAGTCGGGCTCGTGGTTCTCCTACGGTGAGATCCGCCTGGGCCAGGGCCGGGAAAACGCGCGGCAGTTCCTGAAGGACAACCCCGAGCTCGCGACCGAGCTCGACCGGAAGCTCCGGCAGACGCTGGGGCTGGTGAAGGGGAACGGCGCCGAGGCTCCCGCCGCCGTGGAGGCGCCGAAGGCGGCCCCCGCGATCGTCGAGGCGCGCCCGAGACCCGCGGCCCGTCCGTCCTGATCCGCCGCCGTTCTTGACGATTCGCGAGGCCGCGTGCCACCATGCGCGGCCTCGCGCGCAGCTCCCGTGGCTCGGTAGCTCAGTTGGTAGAGCGAGGGACTGAAAATCCCTGCGTCGCTGGTTCAATTCCGGCCCGAGCCACCAACTCGAACCTTCAAGCCCCCATCGCTCCCGGCCAGAAGGGCATCTCGTCGGTGAGGGTCTCGCGATCGCACCGCTTCGGGATTTCGCCGCGCCGCACGCTCTCGAGCCGGCGGTCGAGCTTGGCCTGCTGCTCCTCGAGCGAACCGTAGCTGTGGTTCAGCTCCGCCGGGTCGAGGGGCCTGCCTTCGCTGCCGGCGTACTCCGCGCCGAATCGCGCCGCGAACGCCTCCGCGTGAGCGTCGTGCATCTGGCGCAGCGCGAGAAGGACGCGCCCGTCCGGCGTACGGCGCGGCGTCCCGGCCGCGAGACTGAGGTACCACCGGATCGCCGAGGAAGCGGCGAGGGCCACCCCGTCGGCATCGTCGAAGTAGAAACGGTTCATCATCGCCCCTCCTCCTTTCCACCCCGGCGCGTGTCGATCGTCCGGCGCGCCGCGCGTCGCATCCCCCGGATCTCCTCGAGCATCGCGAGCACTTCTTCCCGGTCGGCGCGCACACGCTCCGCCTCGGCGCGCACGCGCTCGAGCAGCCCCCCGTCGTCGAGCCAGTGACGGATCAGGTCGCGCACGAGCGACGCGACCGGGCGCCCTCCCGAGCGTTCCCTCAGCCGCTCGAGCTCGTCGCGCCGGAGCCGCACCCCGAGCAACACGCCGAGGCGGTCGGCCTCGGGGCGCGGCTTGGGACCCGGCTTCGCGCGTCGCGCTCGCATGCACGACCGCGTTATATCACAATCGAATAATGTTATACGACATTAAACGCACACGAACGCGGCGCGGCTTCCGGCGACTCCTCCGGGCTCGGGATTACTCGATCGGGCCGGACGGGCGGATCGGGTCCTGGGGGGCGGCTCCGCGCGACCGCAGCAGGCCGTAGGCGAGCACGAGCGCGAACCAGATCGCGAGGGAGATCAGCACGGTCGTCATCGTTCGGTCTCCGGGACGAGGGTTTCGGGGGCGCGGGCCGACGCCTCGCGCGCCCGGGCGACCCGGCGCGCGATCTCCATCGTGACCGGCCCGGGGACGCCGCGCCCGACGCGGCGGCCGTCCACGGCGAGCAGCGGGCGCACGCCGCGCAGGCTCGACGTGAGGAACGCCTCCTCGGCGCGCAGGAGGCGCTCCATCCGGACGCGACCTTCGTGGATGCTCAGGCCCATCGCGCGTGCCGCGTCGAGGGCGTGGGCGCGTGTCGTTCCCGCGAGAACCCCTTCCCGCGGCGACGCGGTGAACAACGCCCTGCCCCCCACGAGGAACAGGTTGCTCGCGCACCCTTCGAGCAGATGCCCGCGCGCGTTGCGCCAGAGCCCTTCGTCGGCGCCTCGGCGACGGGCTTCCTCGAGGCCGAGCGCGAACGGGCCGTAACTCGTCGACTTCACTCCGCCGAGCGGGTCCGCCACGCTTCGGGACCAGGGGAGCACGACCGCGGTCGCCGGCCGTCCCTCCTCCTCCGGGCTCATCGCGCCGCCGAACACCGCCCAGTGGCCGCCGCGCACGGCGAGGATCTTCATCCACCCCGTCCCCGCCCCGGCGTGCGCCGCGTAACCGAGGCAGGCGGCGACGAGCACCTCGGGCTCCGGGAGCGGCACTCCCAAGCGCGCCGCGCTCGCTCCCAGCCGGGCCACGTGATCGTCGAGGTCGAGCACGCGCCCCTCGCGGACGGCGAGCGTCTCGAAGACGCCGAGCCCCGACTGCACGGACGGATCGGCGAGGGGGAGCGAGGCCTCCCCGGGGGCGACCCACCGGCCGTCGAACAGGACCGCGCCTTCGGGGACCGGAAAACTCAACGGGCCTCCTCGGGATCCCGACCGAACACGCGCAGGATCGCCCGCGCCTTCGCGTTCGACTCTTCCCACTCGCCGCGAGGGTCCGAGTCCGCGGTCACGCCGCCGCCCGCACCGATCGATGCGACCCCGCGTTCCAGGACGACCGATCGTATCAGGATGCTGGAGGCGGTGCTGCCGTCGTCGGCGAACCAGAACAGGCTTCCGGTGTACCAGCCTCGGGGAACGGGCTCGAGCTCGGCCAGGGCCTCGCGCGCCGCGAGCTTCGGGGCACCGGTGATCGATCCACCGGGGAACACCGCCCGCACGAGTTCCCCCGGGCCGACCTCCGCACGCAGCAGGCCCTCGACCCGAGCGACGAGATGGTGGACCGCCGGGTAGGTTCGCAAGGCCGCGATCTCCGGCACCCTCACGCTCCCGGTCTCGCAGACGCGACCGAGGTCGTTCCGTTCCAGGTCGACGATCATCACGAGCTCGGCACGGTCCTTCTCCGAAGCGAGGAGCGCCGCGGCCGCGGCGGCGTCGGAGGCGGCGTCGTCGCCGCGGGGACGGGTTCCCTTGATCGGGCGGGTCGTGACGCGCCCCTCGCGATCGACGTCGACGAACACCTCCGGCGAGACCGACGCGAGCGACGCGTGCGAGGTCTCGAGAAACGCCGCGCGGGGCGCAGGCCCCGCCTCGAGGAGCGCCCGCCACGCCGCAAAGGGGTCCCCGTCGAAACCGATCTCGAAGCGTTGCGTGAGGTTCGCCTGATAGAAGTCCCCCAGCGCGATCCGCGAGCGGATCCGCTCGACGGCGGCCTCGTAGCGCTCCCGCGGAAGACTCGTGCGCAACGGGCCGCGCGCGTGGAAGGCGCCCGGCTCGCGCGCCGGTGCCGACGAGACGCGCGCTCGGGCCCGGCGAAGCGTCGGAGGATCCGTGGCCACGATCTCGGGCTGCCCCGAGGTCCACGTCAGGGCGGCGTCCACCTCGAGCGCCAGGCAGGTTTCGGCGGATTCGTAGGCGAACACCGCCGCCACCCCGGTCCCGGAGGGCCCGCCGCGACGGCGTCGCTCGCGGACCCGCCGGTCGATCCGATCGAGCGGGATCGTCGCGGCCGCGGCGCGCTCGATCGCGACGAGCGAGGGCCACGCGCCGTCGTAGGCCGGGTCGCCCGAAAACACGAGGCTCGGAAGGTGCGGCTCGCGCAGCGCCGACGCGGCCTCGATGGCGGACCGCAGCGCCGGGTGCAACGTCAGGCGTACTTGCGAAGCAGGCCGACCACGACGCCCTGCACCTGAACCCGGTCCGCGGCGACCACGATCGGCTGCATCGCCGGGTTCGACGGCTCGAGGCGCACGTTGGCCCCGTCGCGGAAGATGCGCTTGAGGGTCGCGTCGGTCCCGTCCACGAGGGCGACGACCGTCTCGCCGTCCCGCGCGACGCGCCGTTCCTCGATGATCACGTAGTCGCCGTCGCGGATCGAGTCGCCGACCATCGAATCGCCCTGGATCTTCAGCACAAACGTGCGGCCCCGGCCCGCGACGAGGTCCGAGGGAACGCAGATGGTCTCGGTGGTCGGGATCGCCTCGAGCGGGCGTCCCGCAGCGATCGTCCCCATCAGCGGGAGCTCCATCGCGCCCCGCCTCGAGGCGTCGTCCGCCAGCTCGATCGATCGGTTCTGATTCCACACCCGCCGGACGAGCCCCTTCTCCACCAGATGCGAGACGTGTTTGTGGACGGTCGCGACCGAGGAGAGGCCGAGCTCCCGGCCGATCTCCTCGAGGCTGGGCGAGTAGCCGTTGCGCTGGATGAAATCGCGGACGACATCGAGAACCTCGCGCTGGCGTCGCGTGAGCGCCATGGACCACCTCCTGGACGTAGCCAAGGCTAGGCGAACACGGGACGAAACTCAACCCCGTCGCGGAGCCTTTTTTGCCGGGTCACCGGGCGCGGGGTATATTCCGGCGCCTTCCCCGGCTTGAGGAGACAACCCGTGCGCCCGACCGGCACCCCCCGCGCCGCTGCGGCGATCGCCGCGTGCTTCCTGATCTCCCTCCCCTCGTGGGCTTCCCCGGACGAAGCGGCGTGGACGCCGCCGACCGCGGAGCAGCTCGCCGCGCGCGAGCGGATCCGGCCCGCCGTCGAGGCGATCCTCCGGGACCTGCGCAATCCGCCGGACGGTCTCGAAGGCCGTTTCTTCGGCGCACGGAACCTCCGCAAGCTCGTTTCGATCGGCCCCGACGTCGCGCCGTTTCTCGAATCGGAGCTCGAGCTGCCCGACCGCTTCACGTTCAACATCGCCGCGCTGGCGCTCGGCCTGCTGGACACGCCCGGCGCGGCCGACGCGCTCCGGCGCGCCGACGACCTCGCCGATCGCGAGGGCGGTCCATGGGGCGTCGACCGCCGGACGATGGCGCTTCTCGGGCTCGCGGCCGCCGGAGAAACCGACGCCCTCACCCGCGCGCTCGCGGGGGCCACGGACATCAGCGCCTTCGAGTTCACCCCGCACCTCCCGCTGCTCTCCCCTCTCGCCCTCTACACGTACCCCGCGAGCTACGAGGTCCTGCTCGCCCAGCTCGAGCAGCGCGCCGCTCCCGACGCGGCGGACCGCGGCAAGCTCGGGCGGGTGATCGAGGCCCTCGGGAGTCTCGGCGATCCCAGGGCGCTCCCGAAGATCCTCCCCTTCGCCGCCGATTCCGACGTCGCCGTGCGTCGGGAGGTCGCGCGGGCGCTCGGACGGATCGGGGAAGCCTCTTCCGTTCCGACCCTGCTCCCCCTCGTCCGCGACGGCGACTGGTTCGTCGCGCGCAACGCCGCGTGGTCTCTCGCCCGCATCCGCCCGAAAGAGCAGGCGGGCGCGGTCGCCGCGCTGCTCGACGTCGTCCAGGACACCGAGTGCCGCGTGCAGCTGTACCGGGCCGTCGAGGGGGCGCTCGGCGCCAAGGCGTTCGACGTCCTCAAGTCCCACGCCGGCAGGCCGGACTTCATCGACCGGACGAATTGGCTGCGGACGATGGGGGCCACCGGCGACCGGCGCGTGGTGGCGATGGCCCGCGCGGCGCTCGCGGACCCCGACGGCGAGGTCGCGATCGGGGCGGTCGAGGTCCTTCGCGACCTCGGCGGAGACGGGGCGATCGACACGCTGCTCGTGGTCGCCGCCACGCGTCCGTGGACCCTCGCCAAGCCCGCGATCGACGCGCTCGTCGAACGGAGCGAGGCCCGGGTCGCGCCTCGCGTCGCGGATCGTCTGTTCCGCGAGATCCTCGCCAGCCCGATCACGGACGTCACCAAGGTGACGCCCATGCGGCAGATGCTCGACGTCCTCGTCGAGTTCGGGTACGTCGAGCCCGCCGCCCGGCTCCGCCAGGCTTCCGGCGAGCAGGTCGACGGGATCGCCGCGGCGTTCCTGCGCTCGGCGGCGAACCGCCTGGACCGCATCCGCGAGATCGGAAGCGACGTCGCCGGCTGGTCGGCGCTCCTGATCTCCCCCGAGGCGGACATGCGCGAGCTGGCCGCGCAGCGCCTCGCCCGCATCGGAGGCCCGGCCGCCTTCGCCGCGCTCGAGACGCGGTTCGCCACCGCAGGACCCGACGACCGCGAGACGATCCTGACGGCACTCGCACGTCATCCGCAGCCGGCGGCGGCGGTTCTCGCCGAGCGGGTGCTCGACGACCCCGCCTTCGACGACGTCGAGACGACGCCGATCCGCGCGACGGCGGCCTGGGCCGCACGGAGGATCGGCGGGCCGGCCATGACCGAGGCGCTCGCACGCTCGGCGTCGCGCACCGAAGGGCTCGACCTTCCGACGCTCGTGTATTGGGCGCAGCTCGCCGGCGCCAAGTCCCTCGAGAGCATCGACCGGCTCCGGCTGCGCCGACTGCGGCATTTCTCCGGCCACCGGGGCGAGGAGCAGCAGTTCGTGGACGAGATCGTGTCCGATCTTCGCGCGGGGCGCTCGATCGCCGAGTTCGACGTTCCGCCGTGGGCGCTCCACCGGCACTGAACGCCCCGCTCAGGCCTCCGACAGGGCGGGCGCGGCGGGCTCCGCGGGCGTCTCCGGCCGGAACTCCCCCGCACGGTAGGCGCGGTTGAACGCCTCCACGATGCGTTCCTCGAACGCGACGCCCTTGAGCTCGTTGATCCGCGCGACGGCGGCCTCGAAGGTCATCCCCTTCTGGTAGGGACGGTCGGTCGTCATCGCGTCGAAGCTGTCGGCGACGGCGATGATCCTCGCCATCAGCGGGATCGCGTCTCCCTGGAGGTTGTCGGGGTAACCGCCGCCGCGCCATCGCTCGTGGTGGCTGCGCAGCCCGGGGATGATGGACTGCATCTTCTTGATCGGGGCCATGATCTGCGCACCCAGCACGGTGTGCTGCTTCATCACCTCGAACTCGGGCGCGGTGAGCGGAGCGGGTTTCTTCAGGATCGCGTCGTCGACGCCGATCTTGCCGACGTCGTGCAGCAGCGAGGCCACGTGGATGTCCGCGAGATCCTGCGAGCCGAGACCGGCGTACCTCGCGAGCACCACGGAATACCGGTTCACGCGCACGGAGTGGCCGCGGGTGTAGGGGTCCTTCGCGTCGATGGCGGTCGCGAGCGCCCGCGCGGTGCCGAGAAACAGCTCGTTGTTCTCCTCGGCGGCGCGCCTCAGGCGGCGGATGACCTCCTCGAGCTCGGCCGCCATCGCGTTGAACGTCTCCGCGAGCTCCCCGATCTCGTTGCGCGCGCGCACGTCGACGCGCACCGAGAAGTCCCCCTTCGCGAACGCCCGCGAGGCCTCGGCGAGCCGGTCGATGGGGTTGGACAGCCGCCCCGCGAAGACGACCGCCGCGAGAATGGCGAAGCTGATCGCCAGGAGCGCCCATCGCGCGGCCTCCTCGATCATCTGATGCACGCGCTCGTAGAGCTGGCTCTCGCGCGCCTGCACGAACACCCCCCAGCCGTCGCGGGTCAGCTCGTACGAGCCGAGATACCACTCGGGCGCTCCCCCGTCGCTCCACAGGAACGGCATCGTCTCGGTCTGGAGCCCCGCGCGATCGCGAAACCGCTTGACGATCCCCGAGCGGGGCGAGAGGTCGTCCCCGGGTGAGGCGCCGAGCAGGTTGCGGCTGGCGAACAACCTTCCCGAGCGGTCGACGGCGAAAACCGCCTGCCCCGAGCCGCGCCCGGCGACGACGGCATCCCAGACTCCCTGGAGGTCGACGACGGCGTAGAGCGCCCCCCGGAAGACGCCTCCCGCGAGCACCGGCGCGGTGAGCAGGACGACCGAACGCGGCGGGTCGGCGGGGAGCACGACCGGCGGCGACACGGCCACCGCGTCGGCGTCGACGGGGCGGTGGTTGGCCAGGCCTTCGGCGACCTTGACGAACCCCTCGAGGAAAGCCGGCTCGAGCTCCGCAGGGACGTCCGCGTCGCTCGCCGAGGCGACCTCGAGTTGCTTCACGTCGCTGTAGCGCAGGAGGAGGATCCGGTCGTCCGAGAACTCGGAGAGCAGGCGCCGCGCGCGCGTCTCGGCGTCGCCGGGCGCGGGTCCGATCTCGCCTCCGAGCAATCGGGACAACCCGAGGAGCTGCGCCCGCAGGCCGCTGAGGTGGGTATCGAGCTGCCCCGCGATCGTCGAGGCGAGCATGAGCTGGGATTCCTGCTGCGACGTCTTGAGATGTTCCTTGCTCGAGTCGATCAGCTTCCAGGAGATGACGGCGAGCGGAGCCAGGCCGACCGCGAGCAACACCGCGAGCAACGCGAACAGGATTCGCCCTCTCCGCTTGTTCGGAAGCGTCAGCTTCACACGTCTCCCCGCGGGCACGCGGCCGGGGGGAATATGGGGTCCGGCGTTCCCGTGAGCAATCGCCCTTGCCCCGCCGGCGTCGTCACCGCTAAAGTCCGCGTTCCCTTGATCTTGTCCTTGTACGACGTCGCCGCCTCCGCCTCCCGGGCGCTCGCCTGGGTCTGGGCCGCGTGGGCGTCCCGGAGCGCGGCCGGCGCGCGGGAATGGGACGAGCGGCTCGTTCGGATCCTCCCGGCGGTGCCCCCCGGGTCGATCTGGATCCACGGGGCGTCGCTGGGGGAGGCGCGGCTCTCCGCGATCCTCGCCGGGGAACTTCGCGCGCGACTCCCGGGAACGGCCGTCGTCGTCTCGGCGCTGACCCCCGCCGGACGGGCGGCGCTCCCCGGCCCCCCGAAGGCCGACGCCGCGTTCTACTTCCCCATCGACGCGCGCCCCCTGCAACGACGCCTCCTCGACGCGCTGCGCCCCTCGGCGATCGTGCTCGTCGAGACCGAGTTGTGGCCCTCGCTGCTTCGCGAGGCGGCGTCGGCCCGCGTTCCGGTGGTGATCGCGAACGCGCGCCTTTCTCCCGAGCGGATGACGCGATACCGGCGGCTCGAGTCGCTCTACCGGCCCCTGCTCGGGGGGATCGCCGCGATCGCCGCCGCCGGCGAGGCGGACGCGTCCCGCCTGCTCGCCCTCGGCGCGCCCGCCGCGCGGACCGCGGTCGCCGGGAACCTGAAGTTCGACCTCCCCGCCCCCACGCTCTCCCGGCGGGAGGTGCGCGCCGCGCTCGGTTGGGACGCCTCGATCCCGGTGGTCGCCGCAGGCTCCACCGGCGAGGGGGAGGACGGCCCCGTCCTCGATGCGTTCCTCCGGCTTCGAACGGCGCATCCGGACGCGCGCCTGGTGCTCGCCCCGCGCCACGCGGAGCGCTTCGACGCGGCGGAGCGCGAGGCCGCCTCCCGCGGGTTGCTCGTCCACCGCCTGTCCCGCGGCGAACGCGCCGCACCGGACGCCGCGATTCTCCTCGTGGACGGGCTGGGACGGCTCGCGACGCTGTACGCCGCCGCCGACGCGGCGTTCGTCGGGGGGAGCCTGGTGCCGGTGGGCGGCCACAACCTCCTCGAGCCCGCGGCGGCGGGCGTCCCCGTGCTCTTCGGACCGCACACCCACCACGTCGCGGAGATGGCGCAGGTCCTGGAAGCCGAAGGCGCCGCACTGCGGGTGACGGACGCGGGGGCGCTCGGCGACGCATGGGAGCGCCTGATCGACGACCCCGATGCCCGCGCCCGGCAGGCGGCGGCGGCGGAGCGCGTGATGGAGCGCCACCGCGGCGCCCTCGATCGGACGGTGGATCGGATCCTCGGGGTGCTCGCGTGACCCCCCCGCGCTCGGAGACGCTCGCCCGCGCGCTCGCGCCCCTGTCGGCGCTGTGGGGACTCGTCGTCGCCCGGCGGAACCGTCGGTTCGATCGCGGCGAAGGGGTCCATCGCGCGGCGGTTCCGGTCGTTTCGGTGGGGAACCTCGCCGTCGGCGGGACCGGGAAGACGCCGATGACCGCGTGGCTCGCCGCCCGGCTCGCCGCGCGCGGACGTCGGAGCGCGATCGTCACCCGGGGGTACGGCGGTCGAGCCGGCGTCGGGCCACTCGACGTGTCCCGGGGGGGAGGACCTCTCGTCGACGCGGCCGTCGGCGGCGACGAGCCGGTCCTGCTGGCGCGCCTGACCTCCGCCGTCGTGGTCGCCGGGTCCGACCGCGTCGCGGGGGCCCGGCGCGCCGTCGAGCTCGGGGCGGACGTCGTGATCCTCGACGACGGATTCCAGCACCGACGGCTCGATCGCGACCTGGACGTGGTGCTGCTCGACGCGGCGAGCCCGTTCGGCAACGGGAGACTGCTCCCGGCGGGCCCGCTCCGGGAGCCGCCCTCCTCGCTCGCCCGGGCGGGAATCGTCGTTCTCACGCGCTGGAGCGGAGAGGCGCCCCCGGCCGGCATCGCGGCGCCCGTCGTTCGGGCCCGGCACCGCAACGCGGGGTTCCGCGACGCCGCGGGGCGCGAGGTCCCCGCCCCCGGGCGCGCGTTCGCCTTCTGCGGCATCGCCCGACCCGCGAGCTTCCTCGACTCGCTTCGCGGGGCCGGCGTCGAGATCGCGGGGACGCGTGCCTTCCCGGACCACCATCGGTTCGACGCCGCGGACCTTCGCGCGTTGGCCGATGGCGCGCGCGAGCGAGGCGCGGCTATCGTCACGACGATGAAGGATCTCGTGCGCCTGTCGGGGGCGCTCCCGGACGTGATCGCCCTCCACGTGGAGCTCGACGTCGTCGATCCCGACCCGCTCGAGGCCGCCCTCGACGCGGTGACCGGGAGGTGGCGTTGAACCCCGTTCGCGCGGCGGGCGAAGCCGCGGCCTTCCACGTGCTCCTGAGGGTCGCGCGGTGGCTCCCCCGCCCGCTCTGGATCGGCCTCGGTGCCGCGACCGGCGACCTCGCCCGGATCCTCGATCGCCGGCACACGCGGATCGCGTACGAGAACCTGCGACTCGCCTACGGGGACGCCCTCGACCCGGCGGAGGCGGACCGGATCGTCCGGGAGTGCTGGCGGCACTTCGGCCGGATCACCTTCGACGCCCTGGCCTTCCCGCAGCTCTCGGAGGCGGCGGCGGGCTCGATCGTGAGCTACGAGGGGCTGGAGCACGTCCGCGCGGCCTACGCCCGGGGAAAGGGCGTGCTGGTGTTCTCGGGACACTACGGCCACTGGGAGCTCAGCGCGGTGATGCAGGGCCATCTCGGCCTGCCGCTCGCACTCGTGACCCGTCCCCTCGACAACCCCCGCCTGGAGTCGATGCTCGCCGATCTCAGGACCCGCTCGGGTAACGTGGTCGTGCACAAGCGGCGCGCGGTACGCGAGATGGTCAAGGCCCTCGGCCGCGGGATGGGCGTGGCCATCGTGATCGATCAGGACGCGCGCGACTCGGGGATCTACGTCCCCTTCTTCGGCCGTCCCGCCTCGACGACGCCCACGCTGGCGGCGATCGCGCTGCGCACCGGGGCCGCCCTGCTTCCTTCGTTCTCCTACCCGCTCCCGGGGGGGAAATGGCGCGTGGTTTATGATCCCGAGGTTCCGGTGACGGCGACCGGGGATCGGGAGGCCGACGTGCGGAACCTCACCGCGACGTGCACCGCGATCCTCGAGCGGCGCGTGCGCGAGCGGCCGGAGTTATGGTTGTGGATGCACCGGCGCTGGAAGACGCAACCCGCGCCGGAAGGAGCGACCGGAAACCGATGAGTCGAAGGGCGATCTTCATGGACCGCGACGGGACGGTCTGCGACGAGGTCGGCTACGTCAACCACGTGGGCCGCGTGCGGCTGCTCCCGCGAAGCGCCGAGGCGGTGCGCCTGGCCAACGAGGCCGGTTTCCAGACCGTCGTGGTGACGAACCAGGCGGGGGTCGCGCGAGGTTACTTCGGCGACTGGCTCGTCGACGAGGTGCACGACCGCGTGCGCGCGCTCCTGGCGGAGGGTGGAGCGCGACTCGACGGCGTCTACTACTGCCCGCACCACCCCACCGTCGGCGACGCCCCGTGGCGCAAGGACTGCGACTGCCGCAAGCCGCGCCCCGGGATGCTGCTTCGCGCGCGCGACGAGATGGGGATCGACCTCTCCGGGTCGTACATCGTGGGAGACAGCGTGCGGGACATCGAGGCCGGCCACCGCGCGGGGGTCGTCCCGGTGCTCGTTCTGACCGGTTACGGCCGGGGCGAATGGGAGTACCAGCCCGAGCGCTTCACGGCCCGCCCGGCCCACGTCGCCGACGACCTGCTCGACGCCGTCCGCTGGATCCTCGAACGGGAGAGGAACGGCGCGTGACCGCAACGCGCCTGCTCGAGCTCGTCGCCGGCTTCCACGGCCGCCGGGTCGCGGTCCTCGCCGACCTCGTGGTGGACGAGTTCGTGCACGGGGAGATCGCGCGCGTGTCCCGCGAGGCGCCCGTGCTGATCCTGGAGCAGCGCGAGGTCGAGGTCGTCCCGGGCGGGGGCGGGAACGCCGTCGCCAACCTGCGCGCCCTGGGCGCCCACCCGCTCCCCGTCGGGGTCGTCGGTCCTGACGAGGCCGGCCTTCGGCTCGTGCGGCGCTTCGAGCGGGACCGCATCGACGCGTCGGGAATCCGCGCGGAGCGCGGGTACGCCACACCCGCGAAGAGTCGCGTGCTCGCCGGCGGGGTGCACACCCGCCGTCAGCAGATCGTCCGCGTCGATCGCGGGAACCGCCATGGCGAGCTCCCCACGCCGGTCGTCGCGCGCGTGGCATCGCGCCTGCGCCGGGCCTTGCGGGGCGCCGAAGGGCTGCTCGTCGCCGACTACGGTTACGGCGCCGCGACGCCGGCCCTCGTGCGCGCGGCGGGGGTTCCCGCGGCCGTCCCGCTCACGGTGGACTCGCGCGGCCGCATCGCCGGCTACCGGCGGGCCTGGGCCTGCACGCCCAACCAGGAAGAGGCCGAGAACGCCCTCGGGCTCGCTCCCCTGCGCACGGAGACCGAGGTCGAGTCCGCGGGGCGGGCGCTCCTCGACAAGACCGGGAACCGCGCGGTCGTGATCACGCGCGGCGCGCGCGGCATGAGCGTGTTCGAGCGCCGCGGCCGCGTCCGCCATCTTCCCGCGTTCGGCGACGGCGAGGTCGCCGACGTGACGGGGGCGGGCGACACCGTCATCGCGACCTTCACGCTCGCCCTGATCGCGGGAGGGACCTTCGTCGAGGCGGCGGCGCTCGCGAACTACGCGGCCGGCCTCGTCGTCATGAAATACGGGACCGCCACGATCTCCCCCGAGGAGCTCGCCGCGGCGGTGCGGGGGGACCTCGCGTGAAGCGCGTCGTGACGCTCCCGGAGCTGCTCGAGGCGATCGCACCCGCGCGGGCCGCGGGAAGGTCGGTTGCGATGGCCAACGGCCTGTTCGACCTCCTCCACGTGGGGCACCTGCGCTACCTCGAGGACGCCTCGCGCGAGGGGGACCTGCTCGTCGTCGCCGTGAACGCGGACGTCTCGTGCCGCGCGCTCAAGGGCCCCGACCGCCCGATCGTCCCGCAGGCGGAGCGTGCGGAGCTGATCGCGGGTTTCCGCTGCGTCGACTGGGTGGTGATCTTCGAGGAGCTCACCGTCGAGCCGCTGCTCCGGGCGCTGCGTCCGGACGTCCACTGCAAGGGGACGGACTACACGGCGGACACGGTCCCCGAGCGCGAGGTCGCGAAAGAGCTCGGCATCCGCGTCGCGATCACGGGCGACCCCAAGAGCCACGCGACCCGCGATCTGATCAAGCAGATCCGCGCATGAGGGGCCGGACCCTCTCCTACCCGCCGTAGATCTCCTGGAGCGAACGGACCTCGACCGGCCCGCGCCGGAGCGCGCGGATCGCCTCCACCATCGCGTGCCCTCCCGACATCGTCGTGATCAGCGGGATGCCCCGCTGGGTCGCGGTCGTGCGGAGGGATTTCTCGTCGAAGTAGGAGGCCTGGCCCAGCGGCGTGTTCAGGATGACGTGGATCTCGCCGTTCTTCATGAGATCGACCGCGTTGGGTCTCCCCTCGTTCACCTTGAAGACCTTCTCGCAGGCGATGCCCCGCGATCGCAGGAACTCCGCCGTGCCCGCGGTCGCCACGAGCTTGAACTCGAGCTCGGAAAGCGAACGGGCGATCGTCACGAGCCCTTCCTTGTCCTTGTCGTTCACCGTGACGAAGGCGGTTCCCTTCATCGGGAGCACCATCCCCGCCCCCGCCATCGCCTTGCCGAAGGCGACGCCGAACTCGGCCCCCGAGCCCATCACCTCACCCGTCGAGCGCATCTCCGGGCCGAGCACGGGATCCTCCCCCGGGAACTTGACGAACGGGAAGACGGAATGCTTGACGAACCGGGCTTTCAGCTCCGGCTCCTCGACGAGCCCGAGGTCGCGAAGCGTCCGGCCCACCATCACCTTCGTCGCGAGCTTCGCGATCGCGACGCCGGTCGCCTTCGCGACGAACGGCACGGTCCGGCTCGCGCGGGGGTTGACCTCCAGGACGTAGACCACGCCGTCCTTGATCGCGAACTGGATGTTCATCAGCCCCTTCACGCGCAAGGCCCGGGCGAGTCGATGCGCGTAGTCCCTCAGGATCTCCATCTTGCCGATGACCGTCGGGTGGTACGGCGGGAGGACGCAGGCGGAATCGCCGGAGTGGATCCCGGCCTCCTCGATGTGCTGCATGATCCCCGCGACGACGACGTCGGTGCCGTCCGACAGGGCGTCCACGTCGACCTCGAACGCATCCTCGAGGAAACGGTCGAGGAGAACGGGATGCTCCGGCGACGCCTCGACGGCGCGCCGCATCGTCTCCGCGAGCCCCGCCTCGTCGTGGGTCACGAACATCGCCCGGCCGCCCAGGACGTACGAAGGGCGCACGAGCACCGGGTAGCCGATCCTCGAGGCGATCGCCCGCGCCTCCTCCAGCGAACGCGCGGTCCCCCACTCCGGGGCCGGGATGCCGAGCTCGCGAAGCAGGGCGCCGAATCGCGCGCGATCCTCGGCGAGGTCGATCGAATCGGGCGAAGTGCCGAGGATCGGGACGCCGTGCGCCTGCAGCGGAAGGGCGAGCCCGAGCGGGGTCTGCCCGCCGAACTGGACGATCACTCCTTCGGGCTTCTCGATCTCGACGATCCGGAGCACGTCTTCGAGGGTGAGCGGCTCGAAGTAGAGCCGATCGGAGGTGTCGTAGTCCGTGGACACCGTCTCCGGATTGCAGTTCACCATGATCGACTCGATCCCCTCCTCGCGGAGGGCGAACGAGGCGTGGCAGCAGCAGTAGTCGAACTCGATCCCCTGGCCGATCCGGTTCGGGCCGCCGCCGAGGATGACGACCTTGCGCCGCGAGGTGGGCTCGGACTCGTCCTCCTCCTCGTAGGTCGAGTAGAGGTAGGGGGTCTCCGCCGCGAACTCCGCCGCGCACGTGTCGACGCGTTTGAAGACCGGCTCGATCCCGGAGGATTTCCGCCGCTCGCGCACCGCCCCTTCCGTCGTGCCGAGCAGGTGGGCGAGCTGACGGTCGGAGAACCCGAACCGCTTCGCCCGCTCGAGGAGCGAGACCGGAAGGGTGTCGAGCGCGAACGACCGCAGGCGCCCCTCGACGTCGACGATCTCCTCGATCTGCGCCAGGAACCACGGGTCGATCTTCGTGAGCGAGGCGATCGAGTCGACGGACATTCCGCTCTGCAGGGCGTACCGGATGTAGAAGATCCGCTCCCAGTTCGGGGTGAGCAGCTTTTCGCGCAGGCGGGACGGCTCCAGTCGGTCCTTGCCGTCGGCGCCGAGCCCGGCGCGCCCGACCTCGAGGGAGCGCAGGGCCTTCTGCAGGGCCTCCTTGAACGTGCGGCCCATCGCCATCGCCTCGCCCACCGACTTCATCTGGGTGCCGAGGACCGGGCTCGTGGACGGGAACTTCTCGAAGGCCCACCGCGGGATCTTCACGACCACGTAGTCGAGCGTCGGCTCGAACGACGAGGGCGTCGACTTCGTGATGTCGTTCCGGATCTCGTCGAGGGTGTAGCCCACGGCGAGCTTGGCCGCGATCTTGGCGATCGGGAACCCCGTGGCCTTCGAGGCGAGGGCCGAGGACCGGGAGACGCGCGGGTTCATCTCGATCACGACCATCCGGCCGTTCTCCGGATTGACCGCGAACTGGATGTTCGATCCGCCCGTCTCCACGCCGACCGCGCGGATCACGCGGATCGCCGCGTCGCGCATCGCCTGGTATTCCTTGTCGGTGAGCGTCTGCGCCGGGGCGACGGTGATCGAGTCCCCCGTGTGCACGCCCATCGCGTCGAAGTTCTCGATCGAGCAGATGACGACCACGTTGTCGTTGAGGTCGCGCATCAGCTCGAGCTCGTACTCCTTCCAGCCGAGCACCGACTCCTCGATGAGCACCTGGCTCACGGGGCTCGCGTCGAGGCCCTTCTCGACGACCTCGTCGAACTCCTCGACGTTGTACGCGATACCGCCGCCCGTCCCGCCCAGCGTGAAGGACGGGCGCACGATGGCCGGAAAGCCGACCCGCTTGAGCAGGGCGCGCGCCTCGTCGAGCGTCGTCGCGGTACCGCTGATCGGCGTCTCGAGGCCGATTCCCGCCATCGCCTCTTTGAAGAGCAGCCGGTCCTCGCCGATCCGGATCGCCTCGAGCTTGGCGCCGATGAGCTGGACCCCGTACCGATCGAGGGCCCCGCGCTCGCCGAGCGCCATCGCGAGGTTCAGCGCCGTCTGCCCTCCCACCGTCGGCAGGATGGCGTCCGGCCGCTCGCGCTCGAGGATCCGCTCGAGGAACTCCGGGTGCAGCGGCTCCACGTACGTCCGGTCCGCGAGCTCCGGGTCCGTCATGATGGTCGCCGGGTTGGAGTTGACGAGGACGACCTCGTACCCCTCCTCGCGCAGCGCCTTGCAGGCCTGGGTTCCCGAATAGTCGAACTCGCAGGCCTGTCCGATGACGATCGGGCCCGACCCGATCACGAGGATTCGGCGAATGTCGGTGCGCTTCGGCACGGTCGCGGTCTCCGTCGGTCAACAAAAAAAGAGGGAGCCCTGAGGCTCCCTCCGGATCGTCGGATCGGCTGGGCGCCGGGAGGGCAACTACGCCCCGCCCGACTTTCGGGGCGTCGATCCCGCGGCCTTGCCGGCGCGGGTCTTCGCCTTCGAGTCGGCCTTGACCTTCGGCGCGGCCTTGGGCTTCTTCGGAGCGGCCTTCTTCGCCGGCTTCTCCTCGGCCGCTTCGGACTTCTTGCCGGCCTTCGCCTTCTTCCCGGCCTTCGGCGCCTTGGCGGTCTTGTCCTTCTCGGGGGCCTCGACCTTGGTCGCCTTCGCCTCGGCGTCCACGAGCTCCACGATCGCCATCTCGGCGGCGTCGCCGCGGCGCGGCCCGAGCTTCACGATGCGGGTGTAGCCGCCAGGCCGCTGGGCGTACCGGGCGGACAGGGTGTCGAAGAGCTTGCCGACGACTTCCTTGTCGTGGACGTGCCGCAGCACCAGGCGGCGGGCGTGGAGCGTCTCGCGCTTGGCGAGGGTGAGCAGGCGCTCGGCGAACGGCCGCATCTCCTTCGCCTTCCCGAGCGTCGTCGTGATCCGCTCGTGGGCGAAGAGCTGGGTCGTCAGGTTCCGGAGCAGGGCCAGCCGGTGCGAGGAGGTCCTCCCGAGCTTACGGCCGGCGACGCGATGCTTCATGGATCGGCTCCCTGGTCGCGCGCGGTCAGCCGCGCGCCTTCAGCTTGCGCAGGTCGATGTTCATCCCCAGCGCGAGGTTCATCTCCGCGAGGATGTCCTTGATCTCGTTCAGCGACTTGCGGCCGAAGTTCTTGGTCTTGAGCATCTCGGCCTCGGTCTTGGTGACGAGGTCGCCGATGGTCTTGATGTTGGCGTTCTTCAGGCAGTTGTACGAGCGGACGGACAGCTCGAGCTCGTCCACCGAGCGGCTCAGCTGCTCGTACAGGCGCTCGTTGTCGTCGCCGCCGACGTCGATCAGCTCGTCGGAGGCCTCCTCGAAGTTGATGAAGATCGCCATGTGGTCCTTGAGGAGCTTCGCGCCGAGCGCGATCGCGTCCTGGGGGGTCACGGCGCCGTTCGTCCAGACCTCGAGGGAGAGCTTGTCGTATTCGGTCCGCTGCCCGACGCGGGCGTCCTCGACGACGTAGTTGAGCTTGCGGACCGGCGAGTGGACCGAATCCACCGGGATGTAGCCGATCCCCAGGTCGTCGTCGAAGTTGCGGTCGGCGCTGACGTACCCCCGGCCCCGCTTCAGGCGCATCTCCATCGCGATGCGACCCTCCTCGGAGAGGGTGGCGATCGGGGCGTCGGGATTGAGGATCTCGACCCCCGGCCCGGCCTGGATGTCCCCCGCGCGGACGACGCGGGGCCCCTCGGCCTGCACGGTCAACGTCTCGAGAGCGTCGCCGTGCATCCGGAAGGCGAGCTGCTTGAGGTTGAGGATGATGTCCGTCGTGTCCTCCACGACTCCCGGCACCGCCGAGACCTCGTGCAGGACGCCGTCGATCTTCACCGCGGTGATCGCCGCCCCCTCGATGGAGGAGAGCAGGATCCGGCGAAGGGCGTTGCCGATCGTCGTGCCGAACCCGCGCTCGAACGGCTGCGCGGAGAAGCGGCCGAAGGTCGGCGTGAGGGTTTCGCGCTCGACCTCGAGGCGCTTGGGCTTCTGGAATCCCTTC
>DASVAW010000154.1 GCA_036376135.1 Candidatus Polarisedimenticolaceae bacterium
TCTCGCGGGTCACCGCCTCGAGGGCCTCCTCGCCGTCGGCCGCCTCGGCGACGACGGAGACCTCGCCGAGCTCGGACAGGAGCATCCGCAGCCGCTCCCGGGCGGGCTCCTCGTCGTCCACGATCACCGCGCGGAGCCGATCCACGTCAGCGCACCCTCGCCGCGAGCACGGTCACGTCGTCGTCGAACGCGGCGCCGCCCCGGTGGCGGCGCGCCTCATCGTACAGCGATCTCGCGAGCGATTCGGCGTCCCCTTCCAGCGCGGCAACCGGCTCGAAGACGCGCCCCGCGGCGTCCTCGGCCTCGGAGATCCCGTCGCTGACCAGGAGGAGCGCGCGGGGTCCGGCGAGCTCGCGGGTCTCCCATCTCCCGGGGCCGGGGCTCCCGAGCACAGGGCCGGTGCGGTCGAGCCGGACGCCGCCGGTCGCCCATCCCGCCGGGTGCCCGGCGTTCGCCCATCGCAGGGCGTCGCGCGCGATCTCGACGGCGATCAGCGAGGCGATCCGGCTCGCCTCCGCGTGGGACTCGAACCACGCCGCGGCCGCGGCGCAGGCCGACGCCGGATCCGACGGTCCCATCCGGAGGCGTTCGCGCAGGCCGGCGGCGAGCAACCCCGCGTCGACGCCCTTGCCTCCCACGTCCCCGACGGCGAGCAGCACCCGCTCGCCGCGCTCGGCGACGACGGCGAAGTCCCCCGACACCTCCCGCGCCGGGCGCGCGAGGACGTGCACGTCGAGCCAGGGCGGAAGGGTCGCGGCGGAGGTCCATCGCTCCTGCAGCGCCCGGGCCGATTCCGCCTCCCGCTGGAGGCGCGGCGAGCTCCCCCGCGCGGCCCGGACCTTGTCGAGGGCCCGCGCCAGGCGGTCGGCGTTCACCGGCTTCAGGAGGTAGTCCTTCGCGTCGCGCTCGAAGGCCTCGAGGGCGAAGCGGTCGTACGCGGTGCAGAAGACGATCGCCGGGCGGGGCGCCGGAAGACGCTCCGCGACCTCGAGGCCGTCGGCCCCGGGCATCTCGATGTCGAGGAAGACCAGGTCGGGAGGGTCGGAGGCGAGGCGCGCGAGCGCGGTGTCGCCGTCCTCGCACTCCCCCACCACGCGGACGTCGGCGTGCGCCGCGAGGAGCAGCTTCAGCCGCTCGCGCGCGGGCGCCTCGTCCTCCACCAGCACCACGCGGATCACGCCGGGATCCTCAGCCGCGCGATCGTGCGCCCCTCCTCGCGGACGAGCGCGAGGGAGGCCGCGTCACCGTAGTGGCCGGCGAGTCGCTCGCGGACGCTTCGCAGACCGAACCCCTCCCCGTCCGCTTCCGACGGCTTCGCGAGGCCGGGTCCGTCGTCGGCGACCTCGACGACGAGCGTTGCGTCCTCGAGCCGCGCCACGACCTCGAGCCGCGCCGGCCCGCGGGTCCGGGCGACCCCGTGCTTGACCGCGTTCTCGACGAGGGTGTGGACGACGAGCGTCGGGACGCGGACCTGCGCCGTCCCCGGCTCCCACGCGACGCTCGCGGTGAGGCGCGCGCCGAATCGCGACTGCTCGATGTCCAGGCACGCGCTCACGAACTCCATCTCCTCGGCGAGCGTCGCGAACTCGTGCTCCGAGCCGCGAAGGACGTACCGAAACACGTCGGCGAGCCGCTCCACCATCCGGTCGGCGTGTTTCGGGTCCTTGTGGATCCACCCGGCGATCGCGTTGAGGGCGTTGAACAGGAAGTGCGGGTTCACCTGGGCACGCAGCGCCCGCAGCTGCGCCCGCCCCGTCTCGAGCTCGAGCTCGCGCCGTCGCGCCTGGAGGGCGAGGTGCTCCTGCATGTAGACGACGACCTCGCCGATCGCGCCGAGGATCTCGAGGTCCTCCGAGAGCCACGTGCTCAGCCCCTCGCGCGAGCCGACCCGGATCGTCCCCTTCCGCCCCGCGCGGTCGCCGAAGGGAACCACCTGCACCACGCGGAACTCCGGCTCGGCGGCCTGCGCGCCGGGGAGCACGACCTGCACGGGGCAGCGGTGCATTTCCCCGAGGACTCGTTCCGCCGCCTCGCGAAGTCCGTCCTCGTCCGAGACCTGCTGCACGGCCCGCAGGACCTGCCGGATCGCCTCCTCGCGGCTGAAGCTCCGACCGAGCCAGGCCTTCTCGAGGAGCTTCAGCACCCTCGCGTTCGCGGCCGGGAGCATGACGAGGATCGGAGAGAGCGCGACTGCCGCCACGACGGGTGCCGCCCACGCGGGCTCGATGCCGCGGGCGATCGGAAGGACCACGATCAGGCCGATCTTCGCGAAGGCGATGGCCACGAGAAGGGACGCCGCCCGCTTGACCACGATGTCGTAGAACTTGAACCGGCTGTCGAGCCACGCCCCGGCGATAAGGAACAGCAGCGGGGTCGCCCGCATCAGCAGCTCGATCACCTCGCCGATCCGCACGACGCCGAGTCCCGCGAGCAGGAGCAGTCCGAACAGCCCCGACATGGCGAGGTAGAGGAACCTCGCGGGCCTGCCGAGCTTCCGACGCGCCTCGGGGGCCGGGTGCGCCCCCTCGACGATCGCAGCGTAGATCCCCGCCGCGGCGATCAATCCCCCGAACGCGACGTTCATCCAGAGGATGGCCTGAGCGGAGGGCTTCTCAGGCACGAAGATCGCCAGCAACGCCCCCGTCACGTACAGCGGGCAGGAGATCCAGAATCCGACGAGCGCCCGCCTCCACGACGGCCGCAGGACCGCCCCGAGCCGGGCGGCACGGTCCCGCGCGTCGAGCCACGCGCCGAGCGCGATCAGCGGCGGGAAGACGGACGCATTGACCATCGCGGCGACGTGGATGGGCCAGAGCTTGACCCCCGGCTGGCCCCGCAGGAGGGTGATCGCGAGGCACAGGACGAACCACACCGCGGCGACGATCCCCATCGTTCCGGTGAAGACGTCCTCGGCGCGGAGGGCCTCCGGACGCAGGTGGTGACGCCTGCGGGCGAGGGTGTCCTTGAACCAGCACCACGCCAGGGTCGCGTAGGCGAACGCCCCGAAGGCGTAGACGACGAGGGCAACGAGCTGGATCGGCTTCACGGGGGGAACCTACACGTCCGGGATCCGGCTCGGGGAGCTCGCCCCCCGATCGGTCGGCTCGCGGGTTGAGCGGCGGTGTGCGGCCGTTGGGCGGATGCGAGAGCCGACGCCGAACGTGCAGGCGCGTCGGTTTCCCGACGCCGGGGTGACCGATTCAGTGCCGCCCGTGCGCCGCGGCGTGCCCCTTCCCCCTCGCGATGAGCCACCGATTGACGGGAAACGCGGCGACGCCGGCCACCGCCAGCGAGAGGGCCATGCTCCCCCAGAAGTGCAGGGAGGTGACCGCCGCGTCCATCGCTCCCGGAATCAGGAGCATCAGGGCGTTGTCGACGATCTCCATGATGGCGATCGAGACCGCGTCCGCCGCGACGGCGACGCGCAGCGCCTCCTTGAGGGTGTACCCGCGACGAAGGAACGGGATCGCCGTCAGCGCGAACCCGGACAGGAACGCCAAGACCACCGCGAGAACGATCGTCCGCGCGTTGCTCCAGCCCAGCGCGGTTCCGACGATCAGGCCCGCGACCTCGCCGATCGCACACCCCGCGAGACAGTGCAGCGTCGCGACCACGGCGATGCGGTTCACCGACTCGACGGGGTGGCCGTGGGCGTGATGGTGGTGTCCGTGGTCCATGGGTCCTCCGCTCACACGATCGCGAACGCCCGCACCGGGAAGGTCCCGAACGCCCGCACCTTCACCGGCACGGCGAAAAACCGCGACCCGCGGTCGGGGATCGCGTCGAGCCCGGCGAGGTGCTCGCCGATCGGGATCTCGTTCGCGAGCAGGGTCGAGTGGACCGGCCGCTCCCCTCCGGAGGTATCGTCGATGTTGAGGGAATCGATCCCGACGAACGTCGCCCCGGCATCCACCAGCCGCTCGGCGATCGCGGCGGTCAGGAACGGGTGGCCCGTGCGGTACGCCGCGGTCCCGAAGTGCCGCGACCAGCCGGTGTGGAACAACACGGCCTTTCCCTTCAGCTCGCGGTCCGGCACGGGAATCGCGTCGATCGCCGTCGCCCCGGGGGGAACGCGCACCACGACGGCGTCGAGGTCGGCGAGGGATTCGAGGGGGAGCTCGGAAAGGTCCTTGCCGTGGGCGTAGCGGTGGAAGGGCGCATCCACGTACGTCCCGGTGTTCGCGACCATGGTGATCTTCCCGATCTGGAACTCCGTCCCCGGGGCGTACTTCGTCCGCGAGACCTCGCGCGAGAGGAAGTCGCAGATCTCCGGGGCCGGCAGCCCCGGGTAGGTCTCGAGGCCGTGGTGGACGACGTGGGAAAGGTCGACGAGCCGGCTCACCGGTGTTGATCCACGAGGATGGGGTTTCCGTCGGGATCCACCGCGACGAAGCTGGCGGGACCGGTCGTGCTCTCGTCCGCCTCGCTGAGGAGCAGCACCCCCTGCTCCTTCAGCCGGCGCTGCAACTCCCGCACGTCGGTGAACGACGGGAGGTTCTTGGCGTCCTGGTCCCAGCCCGGGTTGAAGGTGAGGATGTTCTTCTCGAACATCCCCTTGAACAGGCCGATGATGTGATCGCCGTTCTTGAGGATCAGCCAGTTCTGCGCGGCGTTCCCGCCGAACACTTCGAAGCCGAGCTTCTCGTAGAAGCTCCTCGAGGCTTCGAGGTCCTTGACCGTCAGGCTGATCGAGAATGCTCCGAGGTCCATGGGGCGTGCCTCCGGTTGGGGATGAGGCCCCGAGGATAACCCGAACCGCGTCAGGGTTCCTTGCGGCGGCCTAGCGACATCCCCAGCCCCACGAGAATCACCGCCAGCAGCCCGAGGTTCACATACGTCCCCGAGGGACTTCCGACCTTCTCGATCGGGAGCATCCAGAGGATCGCCTTCCGGCCGAGGTGCTCGAAGGCGAACAACGCGAACATGGCGGGAACAGCGGATCGATAACGGACCAGCGTCAGCGTTCCGAGCAGGGACAGCATCACCTGCGACAGCCCCCACAACGCGAAGAACGACACCACCACGCCCGCGCCGGCCGGATCGTAGGCGTCGAGAGGAATGCCGTCCGCGGTCGTCGCGACGAAGCGCCCGTTGAAGATGCAGTTCAGCCCCATGAAGCCCTTGCTCAGCACCAGGAAGCCGAGGAGCCACAACGCGAAGCGCGGACCGTGGAAGGAGTTGCCGATGGGTTGCGGGAGCAGGCGGTCGAGCATGGAGGCTCCTTCGGTCACGAGGGTCGGTCCGCTTCCGCGAGGACGCGGCGATACACGTCAAGGGCTCCCTCGGAGAAACAACAGAACACCACCGTCTCCAACGACGCCGTACCGACCGCGGCCGCCCGCACCGACGCGACGGCGACGCGAGCCGCCGGCTCGACCGGGTAACCGTAGATCCCGGTGCTGATGCTCGGGAAGGCGATCGATCGAATCGCATGCGCCTCGGCCAGCTCCAGGGAGCGCCGGTAACAGGACGCCAGCAATTCCGGTTCCCCTGCCCCTCCGCCGCGCCACACCGGCCCGACCGTGTGGATGACGTATTTGGCCGGCAGCCGGTAACCGCGCGTCAGCTTCGCGTCTCCGGTCTCGCAGCCGCCGAGGAGGCGGCATTCATGGAGGAGCTCGGGGCCGGCGGCGCGGTGAATCGCGCCGTCCACGCCGCCGCCGCCGAGGAGGGAAGGATTGGCGGCGTTGACGATCGCGTCGACGGCGAGCGTCGTGATGTCGGCCTGGACGGCGCGGAGCGCCGCGGGGTTGCGGAATCTCATGTCGCCTCCGGCTTCCGGAACCGCGCCCAGATTCGAAGCGCGAGCCACCTCACCCCGTCGTGAGCCTGGAGGATCCATGGTGTTGTCGACGGGACGGGGCGGCAGCCGGTCGAGCATGGACGTCCCTCGAGGAGGCTTGGAAACTCAGGCTTGGTCGTAGGCGCGTATCGCGGCGGGGAGCGCCTGGGTCACGACGTGTCCTGCGGCCGGAAGCCCCACCAGGATCGCGCTGATCACCTCGTCGCGGGAGGCGCCGAGTTCCCTGGCGTGCGCGACATGGAACGGCACACCGCTCTCCAGGCGAAGCGCGGCGAGCACGGCGAGGTAGGCAAGCGCCTGCGTCTTCGCGTCGAGCGCGCTCGCTTCGCTCAACCCCCGAACCGCACCCATCCAGGCCTGGGCGTGTCCCGGGCTTTCCTTCAGGAACGCCTGGAACGCCTCGCTGACGAGTCCGGATTTGTCGGCCATGGATCACCTCGTCGTTTCGGATCCATCGTCTCGCACCGGCATAGGCTTCTGACAGGCCGGAACGCATCCCGGCCCACCCTCAATCCGCCGCCGGCACCATCTGCCCGATCCACAGCCGATTCCCGTCCGGATCCTCGATCCGGAATTCGGTCATGCCGTAGAAGGTGACCTCCAGGTCGGGAACCTCGACGCCGTTCGCCCGGACGAACCGGTGGTACGCGACGACGTCGTCGGGGTACAGGTAGATCACGGATTGCCGCGGTCCGTCCGGCCGCACGTTGATCGACTGGTCGATCATCAGGCGGCAATCGTCGAGGCCGAGCATCGCCCAGCCCTGCCGATCGTCCCGCCGCTCGACGGTGAATCCGAGCTTCCGATAGAACTCGACGCTCGCCGGCAGGTGCCTCACCGGGAGCATCGGAATGAGACGCGTCATCGTCATGGGGTCTATCTCCCTCGCACAGGTGTCGGAACTATACGCCCGGGCACCGTGAGACAATCCCGCAACGCTTGGAGGAT
>DASVAW010000155.1 GCA_036376135.1 Candidatus Polarisedimenticolaceae bacterium
GCGAACGCGATCCCCTTTTCTCGATCGCGGGTCAAGTCCCCCGGGTATTCCCCGATGCGTTCTTCGACGTCGCTCATCCCGTCACCTGCAAAATCCCACTCGGCGCGTGCCGAGAACTCGACACGAGGCGCACACACCAAACGCCGCTGACGAATCGCCGCGCGAGTCGGGACCCGGCTACTCCCTCACCGCCCCCGCCACCGCCTTCTCCAACGCCTTCCCCTCTTCGTTGACCGCGGTGACCCGCCCGTCGGCTGCGACGACGACACTGAAGGGAATCTCCTTCACGCCGAACGCGCGGACGATCTCGGACTCCCACCCCTCGCCGTCGCGGATGTGGCGTCCCGGCGCCTTCTCGTGGGCGATCCACGCGCGAAGCGCGTCGGCCTCGAGCTCGTCGCCGCGATCGAGGTTCACGCCCAGCACCACGACCTTCTCGCCGTGTTTCGTCTCGATCTTCCGCAGCGTGTCCATCTGCTCGACGCAGGGCTTGCACCACGTCGCCCAGAAGTCCACGACGACGACCTTCCCCGCGAGCTCCGCGTTCGAAAGCGTCGCCCCGTCGAGGGCCGCCGCCTTGAACTCGGGAAGCCCGCCGACCCGCAGCGCGAGAACGCCCAACGACGCCCGCAGCGCCTGCGGGTCGCGATACGCGTTGAGGATCTCCGCCGCGCGCTGCGGCTGCCCGGCCGCCCACTCCGTCCGCACGAGCCCCTCCGCCGCCACGAGAGCCAGCGGCGAGTCGGGGAACTTTTCGGCGATCTCGCCGAGCGACGTCCGGATCGACGCAAGCGCCTCGGGAGTCGGAACTCCCTTCTTGTCGCGCTCGCCGTATCGCGCGAGCGCCGAGCACACGAGCGCCCCGGGGCGCAGCTCCGACTCCGGGAACTTCTCCAAGGTGACCTTCGCGACCGCGCCGAGCCGCTTCGCCACGACCTCCGGAACCGAGGTCCAGCGCATCGCGGGACCGCTTCCGTAGATCGTCATCAGGCGCCCGAGCGCCTCGCGGAGATCGGGGGCGTCGGGACGCTGCGCGACGTAGGCCTCGAGGAGCGCCGCGGTCGAGCGCTCGATCGCGCGGTTCCACAGGCGCGTGAGGCGCGGGCCGAACGCCGGGGCGGAGGCCTCCACGACGGCCCGCTGGCGCTCGCGCCCGGCGACGAGCTGGGCGACGTTCGGTGGTGCCGTCCCCGCGATGAAGGCGTCCCATCCGCCCCACGCCCGCTCGACCTCGAGGAGCCTGGGCACCATGTCCTGGAGCCAGAGGAACTCCTCGTTCTTCTTCATTCCGGTCCACGCTTCGGACCGCTCGACCCGCTGCAGGTCGGTGAACCCCCGGACGACGGCGTTCCGGATCTCCTCGAGCGCGACCTTCTTGTCCTCGCGCTGCGCCGCGACGAGCGCGACCGAGACGAACGGCTCGGCGTTGCCGCGGAAGATCGCGATCTGGCCCCGGAAGGCGTTCTCCGCCTGGAGGAGCTCGCCCTTCTTCTGGTGCTCCCGCCCCTTCTCCCCCAGCGCGACGAAGCGCTCCACGTCCCGGCGGGAGAGTCCGAAAAAGAAGCTCGGGTCGGGAAGCTGGTCGCGGTACTCGGCGAGGAGTCGATCGCTGGCGTCACCCTGACCCAGGGTGAAGGCGCCGGGTCCCCCGGAGGACCCGCACCCGGCGGGGCTTCACCCCGCTTCCGCCGGATGGGAGATCGCGAACGACGCGAGGAAAAGCAGGGCGAGCGCGGAACGAACGGGCAGGGTCATGGTCCCCTCCACGAAGAGTGCCGCGAGTCTACACCCGCGCTTGACCCCGGTTCCTTGACCCTTCGCACGGCCGGGGGATACGGTCCGGGCCGGGGAGATCCCGATGTCCGACATGGAAGCCCACCTGCAGCGCCTTCGCGAGAAGAAGGCGACCTCCCACGGCTCGACGAAGGACGCGGCGGTCCAGCACGGCAAGGGGCGCGCGACGGCCCGGGAACGGGTCGCGATGTTGTGTGATCCCGGGACCTTCGAGGAGATCGACACCCTCGTCACCCCGAGGTACGAGAGTTACCTCGGAGGCAAGGGGTCGCGGCCCGGCGACGGCGTCGTCACCGGCTTCGGGCTCGTCCACGGGCGCCACGTCTGCGTCGCGGCGCAGGACGCGACCGTCATGGGGGGCTCGCTCGGCGAGATGCACGCCGCCAAGATCGTCAAGGCGATGAAGATGGCCCTCCAGTACGGCTGCCCGTTCGTCGCGCTCAACGACTCCGGGGGCGCGCGCATCCAGGAGGGGGTGGACAGCCTCGCGGGGTACGCGAAGATCTTCGACGCAAACTGCGAAGCGTCGGGGGTGATCCCGCAGATCTCCGCGATCCTGGGACCGTGCGCGGGGGGGGCCGTCTACTCCCCCGCCCTCACCGACTTCGTCTTCATGACCGACAACTCGTACATGTACATCACCGGCCCCGACGTCGTGCGCGCGGTGATGCAGGAGGAGGTCAGCCACGACGACCTCGGCGGCGGGATGGTGCACGCGACGCAGAGCGGGGTGAGCCATTTCCTCGCGACCGACGACCGCGAGTGCCTGGCCTCCGTGCGCGAGCTGCTCAGCTACCTCCCCGCCAACCACCGCGACGACCCGCCGTACGTCAAGCCGATCGACGACCCCGACCGGCGGTGCCCCGAGCTCGAGCAGATCGTCCCCGTCGATCCGCAGAAACCGTACGACGTCCGGGAGGTGATCGCGAGCCTCGTGGACGACGGGCGTTTCCTCGAGGTCCACGCGTTGTGGGCGCAGAACATCGTCGTCGGCTTCGCGAGGCTCAACGGCTGGGTCGTCGGGCTCGTCGCGAACCAGCCGAAGGTCCTCGCCGGATGCATCGACATCAAGGCGTCGATCAAGGCGGCCCGGTTCATCCGGACGTGCGACGCCTTCAACGTCCCCGTCGTCACCCTGCAGGACGTCCCCGGGTTCCTGCCGGGGAAGGACCAGGAATACGGCGGGATCATCCGGAACGGCGCGCGGATGATCTTCGCCTACAGCGAGGCGACGGTCCCCAAGCTCATGGTGATCCTCCGCAAGAGCTACGGCGGGGCGTATTGCGTCATGAGCAGCAAGGGGCTGCGCGGCGATCTCCTCTACGCGTGGCCCAACGCCGAGATCGCGGTGATGGGGGCGGAGGGGGCCGTCAACATCCTGTTCCGCTCCGAGCTGAACGACGCGCCCGACCCCGACGCGCGGCGCCGGGAGCTCGTCGAGGACTACGAGCGGCGATTCAACCACCCCTACGTCGCCGCCGCGCGCGGCCTCATCGACGACGTGATCGAGCCGCGCGACACGCGCAAGGTCCTCGTGCGCGCCCTCGAGCTGACGCTGTCCAAGCGGGAGGGTCACGTCTCCCGGAAACACGGCATCTCGCCGATGTGAGGGGTGCCTTGTTCCGACGCATCCTGATCGCCAATCGGGGGGACATCGCGGCGCGCATCGGGTCGACCTGCCGCGATCTCGGCATCGAGACCGTCGCGGTGTACGAGGAGGAGGACCGCGGGTCCCTCCACGTGCGCCTCGCCGACCGCTGCGTCGCCCTGCGCTCCCCGCGCGGCTTCTTCGACGTCGAGGAGGTCCTGCGCCTCGCGCGCGAGTCGGAGGCCGACGCGATCCACCCGGGGTACGGGTTCCTCGCCGAGAACGCGGAGTTCGTCGAGGCCTGCGAGGCGGCGGGGATCGCGTTCGTCGGCCCGCCGGCCGACGTCGTGCGCGCCGTGCACGACCGGCCGGGGGCGCTCGCCCGCGCCCGGGCGGCGGGACATGCGACCCTCGAGGCGTCCCCGATCGCGTCGGGGCCCGACGCGAGCGCTGCGCTGCGTCGCGAGGCCGCGCGGATCGGATGGCCCGTCGCCGTGAAGTCGGTCGCGGGCGGGCGCGGGCGCGGCGAGCGGCTCGCGCGGGGACCGGAGACCTTCGAGGAGGCGTTTCGACGCGCCAGCGCGGAGGCGCGGAAGATCTACGGCGACGACCGGATGTACGTCGAGCGCGCGGCGGTTCCCGCGCACATTCTCGGGGTGCAGGTGCTCTCCGACGAAGCCGGCGCGACGATCCAGCTCGGCGAGCGCGAGGGCTCGGTCATCTTCGGGAACCAGAAGATCCTCGAGGAAACGCCGGCGCCGTGCCTGGACGACGACGCGCGCGCGGAGCTCCACGCCGAGGCGATCGCGATCGCCGAGCTGTTCGGGCTTCGCGGCGCCTCGACGGTCGAGTTCCTCCGTCACGCCGACGGCTCGACGTGGTTCACCGAGATCAAGCCGCGCATCCAGATGCCCCATCCCGTCACCGAGCTCGTGACCCACGTCGACCTCGTGCGCGAGCAGATCCGCGTCGCGGCGGGGCTTCCCCTCTCCGACGCCACCCGACGCGCGGTGCCGCACGGCCACGCGATCCAGTGCCGGGTGAACGCCGAGGACCCTCGCGCCCGCTTCCGGCCGACCCCCGGACGGCTGCGCACCGTCCGGATGCCTTCGGGGCCGGGGGTCCGGGTGGACACCTACGTCTACGCCGGGTGCGACGTCCCGGCGCGGTACGACTCGGTCGTCGCCAAGATCGCGGTCTGGGGATCCGATCGCGAGCACGCGATCGGACGCCTGCGCCGCGCGCTGCGCCACGTCGAGATCGTGGGGACGCCGACGAACCTCCCGCTCCTGCAGCGGATCGCCTGGGACGACGCGTTCCACGAGGGGCGCTACGACACCGAGCTGCTCGCCGGACCGGTCGACGCGCTCGCGCGCCCCGGGGAAGGGCTGCGCGGGCTCGCGGCGGCGGCCGCCTTCGCGTGGTCGCGGCGCAACGAGGCGTTCGATCCCGTCGTTCCCGACCGGATGCGCTCGGGGTGGAATCGCTCCCGCCGCGCGAAGGAGGTCTGAGCGCGATGGGCAAGGTCACCGTGAGGCTCGACGGGCAGGTCTTCGAGGTCGAGCTTCCCGCGCACCCGCCCTCCGGCCCGACCCAGACGCTCGTCGTCGACGGCGAGCCGGTCGAGGTCACGGTCCCCGAGGTCGGGGCGGCCTTCGACCAGCTCGAGTGGATGATCGTGGACGGGCGCCCGCTCGAGCTCGTCTTCGAGAAGGACCTCCGCTGGGTGCGCTGCGGGAACGCGATGTACCCGCTGGAGATCCGCGACGCCGAGGCGACGGTCACGCGACCGACCAGCGGCGACGGGCGGGTCAAGGCCCCGATCCCGGGGCAGATCGTCCGCGTCTTCGTCGAGCCGGGTCAGGTCGTCGAGCCGGGCCAACCGCTCGTCGTTCTCGAGGCGATGAAGATGGAGAACGAGATCCTCGCCCCGCGCAGCGGGGCCGTGGCCGCCCTCAACGTCTCCCCGGGGCAGGGGGTCGCGCTCGGGGAGCTCCTCCTGGAGATCGAGTAGGGGTCAAGGACACGCCGCCACGACGCGCGTGCCTCCCCAGATCCCCGGTCCGCACGCGTTCCGGCCGCGCACCAGGTACCAGGTCCCCACGCCCGCGCTCGAATCGCTCCAGGGTCCGTCCGGCAGGAGCGTCGCGGCGCACCCGGCGCGCGCGAAGCTCCGATCGGCGCGAAGCTCCGTCAGGCGTCCCGAAGCGACGTCGATCCGGGTCCCGGAGCCCGTCGACGGCGCGACCGGAGGCCACGACAGCGAGATCGCTCCCGCCCCCTCCTTGCGAAGGCTCAACGGGAGGAGTTCGGGAGGGACGGCGAAGGCCGTCGCGTCGTCCGGCGCGCAGTCGGCGAGGTTCGCGGCGCCGTCGCCGTCGCGATCGGCGGGGGTGCTCGCCGCGTTCGTCGGATCGCTGCGGGCATCGATCTCGTCGCCGTCGAACGCCCCGTCCCCGTCGCGGTCGAGTGCGATACGGGTCCCGGTCCCTGGAGGAACGGCGAGGTAGGTCAGCTCCTGGCCCGGCGAGGCCGCGAGCGCGCGCAGCTGCATGTCCCCCAGCGGCGGTTCGTTCGCGCGGTCGGAGCGGAAGCGGCCGTCCGGCATGCGCACCCAGCTGCGCGCCCGGCCCTGCATCACCCCCCGGACGACGACGTCGCATTCGGGGCGGGGCGCGGTCACCGCCGCGCTCGCGAGCAGCAGGTCGATCCGGCGGTCCGCGGTCGCGGCGTTGGCGGCGGATCGCGTCACCTGCTGCCCGACGACCGGCGCGAGATCCGATTCGAACGCGAGCACGAACTCGGCGACGTCGCGGCGCTGCGTCTCCCCGCCGGGGAACTGGAAGACCCGTGCGCCCAGGAACCGCGTGAGCGTGTCCACCGAGCCGTCGAACGAGAACCCGAAACCGCGGATCTGGTCCCCCTTCGGACCGTTGTCCCCCCCGGTGAACATCGGGTCGGGGGGGCGCCCGAACATGCCGACCTTCGTGTACGCCGCGCGCAGCGTCGGGATCTTGAACAGCTGCGGGAAACCGTCGAAGCTCGAGAACCCGTCGGTGCCGTATTGACCCTTCGACGGATCGATGCGGTGGCAGTTCGCGCACGGACCGGCCCCCGAGGTGCGCACCGAGTGGAAGACGTCGCGGCCGCGGGCCTGGGCGGCATTGAGCGTGTTGTCGAGATTGCGGATCGGGCTCGGCGGCGCGGTGAGTCGCAGGGCGAAGTCCGCGAGCGAGTCCATCGCGGCGGGATCGGGCGCCCCCCCGCGACCGAGCAGGGAGTCGAAGGCGCCCGAGAACTTCAGGAACGCGGCACGCGTGTCGGAGGGATCCCCGTCCCCCGCCGCGCTCCGGTCGCCGCGCCAGTGCAGCGGACCATGCCCCGGCATCGAGCGGAGCGTCTGCGTCGTCATCGGCCCCTTCATCGGGTGGAAGTCCGGAGCCTGGATTCCCGTCGGGAAGCGGAAGGGATTGGAGTTCGGGGCGGTCGGCGCGTCGGGATCGCCGAGGTCCCACGCGAGGTCGTCGACGTCGCCGAAGACGTGGCAGCTCGCGCACGAGGCGTCCCCCTGACCCGAGCTCGCGAAGGCGTCGTAGAAGACCCGGCGCCCGCGGACTACGTCCGGGGACTCGGGGGTCGGGAGCGCGACCCGCGAGAGCACGCGGCGATCGGAAAGGCGCACGGTCGAGACGACGTTGTCGAAGCGCGACGCGACGTACAACCGCCCGCGGGGTTCGTCGAGCGCGAGCCCCGACGGACCGCCGGCGACCTGGATCGCCTCCGACAGGAACGGCTCCCACGATCCCGCCTCGAAGGCGGCGGTGGGAATCACCTGCACCTTCGACGACGAGTACGCGGTCACGTACATCGTCGCCCCGTCGGCGGAAACCGCGATGCCCATCGGCTGCGCGAGGCTGCGCCGCCGCGCCCGGGGCGGGGCGGGCATCGTTCCGGGATCGAGGTGGGGATTCAGCGTGCGAGGCCGCGCGCCGGCGTCGTCGAGGATCGTGATGCGATTGTCCACCGGACGACCGCGCAACGAGCCCCCGGCGAGCACGCCGCGCCCCTCGAACCGGACGTCGTTGCGGGCCTCCGTGTTCGAGACGTACACGCGCCCGCTGACGGGATTCACCGCCAGGCCGAAGAGGACCGTCCCGACGCCGCTCCAGGAGCGGATCTCCCTCGGCGGCGTCGCGTTGGCGTCGATGGCGAAGACGTCGCGATCCGGGAGGGAGAAACGCACGACGTCGTTCCAGCTTCTGCCCGAGCCGTCGCGCCACGCCGTGCCGTCGTGCCGGACGATCAAGGACGCAGGAGGCGCCGGCACTCCCTCGGCGTTGGCGACCGGCCCCGGCATCGCGCCGTCGGGAATCGCGGCCTCGGGGATGGCCGTCGTGCGATTCCCCGAGCGGAAGACCGCGGCGTACACCGTGGCGCCGTCCGGAGCGACCGCGAGCGCGCGCGGCGTGTCGCCGAACAGCGTGACGATCGCGATCGGGTCCCCTCCCGCCCCCGTCCCGAGGCTCAGCGCGTCGAAGACCCACACATCGGCGCGACCGACTCCCGGGGTGAACGGCTGCGGCGAGAGACGGTGGTTCTGCCCCCGGTGCGCGGAGGTCACGAAGGCGCGGCGCCGACCCGGTCCGGCGAACACGACGTCCGCGGGCTCGTCGCCGACCCAGAGGGTCCGAACCACGCGCGGCGGCGCGCTCGCCACGTCCACGACGCTGACGCTGTCGGAGAGATGGTTGACGACCCAGACCTCACCCGGAGTCCTCGCGGCGACCGCGACCGGCTCGAGGCCGACGGGGACCGAGGCCGACCAGCGCAGCCCCTCCGCGACGACGTCGAAGATCTCGAGGCGATGGTCGGGGGTGTTGACGGCGAACAACCGCATCCCGTCGGCGGAAAGCGCGAGCGGCCGCACCGGACCGGACTCGAAGAGCGGCCCGGCCCCCTGCGCCGCCACCCCCCTGGAGGCGGCCAACACGATGAGCCCGGCAACGAGGTGACGAAGCATCGGAGGCCCCCCGGACGCCGACGCTCATACGGCGATCCCGATCCCGGCGACCAGTCTTTTCTGCCGGATGTGCCGATCCAGCAACGAGACGTGTCACAACAACAATCCCGCACACTCCGCGACGACTCCGTTTACGATCCGCACGAAGGAGGTGGCCCCATGCCGTTCGGAAGTCTGTGGCTCCCCGTCGTCGTCTCCGCGGTGGCCGTGTTCCTCGCGAGCTCGGTCGTGCACATGGTTCTCAAGTACCACAAGGCCGACTACAGGCCGTTCGCCAACGAAGCGGAGGTCGGCGAGGCGATCCGGAAGGGGAATCCCGGCCCGGGGTTGTACGTGATCCCGCATTGCGCCGACATGAGCGAGATGAAGGACCCCGCGGTGATCGCGAAGTACGAGAAGGGGCCGGTGGGGCTCCTCGCGGTGCTGCCGACGGGCGTCCCCAACATGGGGAAGCTCCTCGGGCTCTGGTTCGGCTTCTGCCTGCTGCTGAGCTTCGTGATCGGCTACGTCGCCCGTCACACGCTCAGCGTCGGTTCGGACGGCATGTCCGTCATGCGCGTGACCGGGGCGATCGCCTTCATCGGATACGGGATGTCGTCGATCATCGACTCGATCTGGCACGGGGTTCCCTGGTCGAACACCGGCCGGGCGCTGATCGACGCGGCGATCTACGCGGTCGTCACGGGGCTTGCGTTCCGGCTGCTCTGGCCGTCCTAGGCAGCTCGAGCGCCATCAGGTCCTCGCCGAAGATCACCTCGCCCGGGTAGGTCTTGCGGATCTCGGCGAGGACCGCCTCGCGGTCGAACGCCGCGTCCCCCGGGACGTAGTGGCTGAGGACGAGCGTCTTCACCCCGGCGTCCGACGCGATCTTCCCGACGTCGCGGTACCTCGTGTGGCTGTTGAGGACGTGTTCGACGAGCGGGTGCCCCTTCGGTTTCCCCAGCGCCGCCACGATCCCGTCGTCGTCCAGGATCAGCACCTCGTGCACGAGGACCTCCGCGCCCTTCGCGAGGCGCACGAGATTCTCCGAAGGCGCGGTGTCCCCGGAGATCACGACGCTCCACCCTTCGCCGTCGAAGCGGTACGCGAACGCCTCCCGGATCGGCGGGTGCGCGACGCGCGCCGCGGTCACGGTCACCCGATCGTCCTTCAGGACGACCCCTTCGCCGCGCAGCTCGTGGACCTCGACCAGATCGCGCAGGTCGGCCCGTCCCTCGTCCACGATGCGCGTCTCGACGTCGAAGGCGTTCGCCTTCAGCCCCGCCTTCACCGCGTGCCCGAGCGGTCGCGGGCCGTGAATCGTCACCTTCGTTTCGAGCCCCGCCGCCCAGGCGAGCAGCGGCAGGGTGACGAGATCCGCCGCGTGATCCGAGTGGTGATGGGTCAGGAAGAGGTGGCGCAGGCTCGTGAAGGGAAGTCCCGCGAGGCGCATCTGGCGCCCGACGCCGTTCCCGGCGTCCACGACGTAGATCCGGTCGCCGACCACGATCGCCTGCGACGGCGCCGCGCGGAGTTTCTTGGGGGTCGGGCCGCCTGCGGTGCCGAGGAGAACGAGGGAGGCGGCGAGGGCGAGGCTCGGGAGCACGCGTCACTCCTTCAGCCGGTAACCCACCCCCGGCTCGGTCACCAGATACCGCGGCCGGGCGGGCTCGGCCTCCAGTTTGTGCCGCAGGCCGTGCATCTGGACGCGCAGGTAATGGGGGCTCCCCACCGCGCCGGGTCCCCAGACCTCGGTGAGGAGCTGGCGTTGCGTGACGACCTTCCCGGCGTGGCGCACGAGCAGCGCCAGCAGCTTGAACTCGGTCGGCGTCAGGTGGACGTCCTTCCCCTCCACGCAGACCCTGTGCGCGGCGAGGTCGACCTCGAGATCCCCCGTGCGGAAGACCGCGCCGGGCGCGTTGCCCGCGACCCGCGCGGCGTGGCGCAGGGCCACCCGCAGGCGCGCCAGCAGCTCCTCGACACCGAACGGTTTCGTGAGGTAGTCGTCCGCCCCGGCATCCAGCGCGGCGACCTTGTCCCGCTCGAGCCCCCGGGCCGACAGGACGACGATCGGCACCGGAGACCACTCGCGGATCCGCTTCGTGACCTCGAGGCCGTCGAGGTCGGGAAGGCCGAGGTCCAGCAGGATGATCTCGGGAGCGCGCGTCGCCGCCAGCACCAGGCCGTCTTCTCCGTTCTCGGCTTCCAGGAGGCGGTACCCGTGCGCCGGAAGGGCCGCCCGCAGAAAGCGGCGGATCTGAGGGTCGTCCTCGACCAGGAGCACCGTGGATTCCGGCGCGGTCACGGGGCGGTCTCCGCGGCCGGGGGCTCTCCCGTGAGGGGGAGGGTGAAGCGGAACGCGGCACCGCCGCCGGGCCGATTCTCCGCCCAGATCCGACCGCCGTGGGCCTCGACGATCGCACGGGCGAGCGCCAGGCCGAGTCCGACCCCCTGCCGCGCCGGGGCGTTCTCGCCCCGGAAGAACTTCTCGAAGATGCGGGATTCCTCGCCTTCCGGGATACCCGGCCCGCGATCGAGGACCTCGACGGTCACCTGGTCCGCCCCCGCGGAGGCGCCGAGCTCGATCGTCGTCCCCGGAGGGGTGTAGCGGAGGGCGTTCTCGACGAGGTTCACGAGCACCCGCTCGACGAGGACGTCGTCGAGGGGAACGAGCGGGAGGTCGTCGGGGAGACGCAGGACCACCTCGCGCTCCCGGAGCTGTCGCTCGAGGTCGTGCAACGCGGCGCCGACCACCTCCTCGAGCGGCTGCCATTCCCGCCGCAGCGCGACCCGGCTCCCCTGAAGCCGCCCCATGTCGAGGAGGTTGTTCGCGAGGCGCCCCATCCGGTCGGCCTCTTCGTGGATGGTCAGGACGAGCTCGCGGCTCGAGGCGGCGTCGAGCCGGTCGCTGCTGAAGGCGAGGCTCGACGCGGCGCCGGAGATCGCCGCGAGCGGCGTGCGCAAGTCGTGCGAGACGGCGGCGAGGAGTGCGTTTCGCAGGCTCTCCCCCTCGGCGGCGAGACGGTTCCGGTGCGCCTCGCGTGCGAGCAAGGCACGCTCGAGGGCGAGCGCCGCCTGGTTCGCGAAGGCGTCGAGCAGGTGGCGCTGGTCGGTCGTGAACGGCGGACGGCCCGCCCCGGCGTGCACGCCGAGGACGCCGACGACGCCCCGGCTCCCGGTCAGCGGGAGGTAGAGCCCTTCCGCCCCGGAGAGGGTGTCGGTTCCCTTCCCCGCGGGGGCGCCGTGCCCGCCGACCCAGGAGGCCACCGCGACCTCCTTCGCGTCCCTCGCAAACGACGGCGGCGCCTCGCCGCGCACCTCGAGCATGCCGCGGTCTCCGGGGAGGAAGACGGCGGTCGCCGCGTCGAAGACCTCCTCCACGTGACGGCGCACCGCCCCGATCATCGTGTCGAGGCTCCGCGTCCCCGCCAGCTCGCGGCTGAGCGCGTAGAGGGCCCCCGTGCGACGCTCGCGCGCCCGCGCGACGTCCGCCTGGAGCTTCACCCGCGCCGTGAGGGTGCTGAGGATCGCCGCGACCGCCGCCATCACCGCGAAGGTGACCACGTATTGCGCGTCGGCGACGGCGAACGTGAAGTGGGGAGGGATGAAGAAGAAGTCGAACGCCGCCACGCCGAGGACCGAGGCGAGCAGGGAAGGACCGCGCCCCCACCGTGTCGCCACGACGACGACGCCGAGCAGGTAGACCATCACGAGGTTCGACCGCTCGAGCCAGGGGAACCCCGCAGCCGCGACCGCGGTGCAGCCGCCGGTCGTCGCGACCGCCCGGGCGTAGCCGCTCCAGTCCACCGGGGCCGGCACGGCCGAGGACCTCGTGGGGGCGCCGCGCTCGTCGCCGTGCACGATGAACACGTCGATGTCTCCGCTCGCGCGGGCGAGGCGCGTGACGAACGAGCCCGACCAGAGCTCGCGCCACCGCCAGAAGCGCGCGGGTTTCCCCACCACGATCTTCGAGACGTTGCGCGCGCGGGCGAAGGCGACGATCTCCTCGACGGCGTCGTGGGCGGTGAGCGTCACGGTCTCGCCGCCCAGCTCCTCGGCGAGGCGCAGCGCATGGTCGGCGTAGGCCTGGTCCTCCTTCGACAACGCCGCGTGCCGCGGCTGCTCGACGAAGAGCACCGTCCACGACGCGCGAAGCCGGCGGGCGAGCCTGCGTCCCGCGCGGACGAGGCGCGCGGCGGAGGGGCTCGGGCTGATGCAAACCAGCAGCTTCTCGGCGATCGGCCACGTCCGCTCGGCCCCTTCGGCCCGCCGGTAGACCTGCATCTGCGCGTCGACGCGATCCGCCGTGCAGCGAAGCGCCAGCTCCCGGAGCGCGATCAGGTTTCCTTTCCGGAAGAAGTTCGCGACCGCGCGCTCGGCCTGTTCCGGGACGTAGACCTTGCCGTCCCGCAACCGACCGAGGAGCTCGTCGGGGGGGAGGTCGATCAGCTCGACCTCGTCCGCGGACTCGACGATCGAGTCGGGGACCGTTTCGCGGACGGCGACCCCCGTCACCTGCGCCACGAGGTCGTTGAGGCTCTCGAGGTGCTGGACGTTGAGCGTCGTGTAGACGTCGATGCCCGCCGCGAGGAGCTCCTCGACGTCCTGGAACCGACGCTGGTGTCGGGAGCCCGGGGCGTTGGTGTGCGCGAGCTCGTCGACGAGGATCAGCCCGGGCTTGCGCGCCAGGGCGCCGTCGAGGTCGAACTCCCTGAGGATGCGGTCGCGATACGGGACCCGGTGCGGCGGAATCTCGGGAAGGCCGACGAGCAGCGCGTCGGTCTCGGCGCGACCGTGGGTCTCGACGTAGCCGACGACGACGTCGATCCCCTCCTCGAGCCGCTCGTGTGCCGCCTGGAGCATCGCGTAGGTCTTCCCGACACCCGCGACGGCACCGAAGAAGACCTTGAGGCGGCCGCGCCCCGCCGACCCTTCCTCCTGCTGCACGCGAGCGAGGAGCGCTTCCGGGTCAGGTCTCCCGTCGGCCATGGCTTGCCTCCAGCCCGGATTGTTTCACGCCAATCCGACCGCGACGAGGACGAGGTCGATCGCCTTGATGCCGACGAACGGCAATACGACCCCGCCCAGGCCGTAGACGAGCATGTTGCGGCGCAGGACGGCGGCGGACCCCAGCGGCCTGTAGGCCACGCCCTTCAACGCCAGCGGAATGAGCGCGATGATGATCAGCGCGTTGAAGATCACCGCCGACAGGATCGCCGACTCGGGCGTCGCGAGCCGCATGACGTTCAGGACGCCGAGCTGGGGAAACGCCAGGAGGAACATCGCGGGGAGGATCGCGAAGTACTTCGCGACGTCGTTGGCGATCGAGAAGGTCGTCAGCGCCCCGCGGGTCATGAGCAGCTGCTTGCCGATCTCGACGATCTCGATGAGCTTCGTCGGATTGGAATCGAGGTCGACCATGTTCCCCGCTTCCTTTGCGGCGGTGGTCCCCGTGTTCATCGCCACGCCGACGTCGGCCTGGGCGAGCGCCGGGGCGTCGTTGGTTCCGTCCCCGGTCATCGCGACGAGTTTTCCCGCGGCCTGCTCCTTCCGGATCAGCCGCATCTTGTCCTCGGGCGTGGCCTCCGCGAGGAAGTCGTCGACCCCCGCCTCCTCCGCGATCGTCGCCGCGGTGAGCGGGTTGTCCCCGGTGATCATGACGGTCTTGATCCCCATCGCCCGCAGGGCCGCGAAGCGCTGGCGTATCCCCCCCTTCACGACGTCCTTCAGGTAGACGACCCCGAGCGCGCGACCGCGCTCGGCCACGACGAGCGGGGTGCCTCCCCCGCGCGCGATGCGATCCACGATCGCCTCGAGGTCGTGCGGCGCCGACCCGCCGCTCTCCTTCACGTACCTCGCCACCGCGTCCGACGCCCCCTTGCGGATCTCCCTCCCGTCGAGGTCGATGCCCGACATGCGCGTTTGCGCCGAGAAGGGGACGAATCCCGCCGACTTGTCGGCCAACTCGCGCCCGCGAATCCCGTACCGCTCCTTGGCGAGGACGACGATCGAGCGCCCTTCCGGGGTCTCGTCCGCCAGGGAGGCCAGCTGCGCCGCATCCGCGAGCTCGCCTTCGCTCACTCCGGTCACCGGGATGAGCTCCACGGCCTGACGGTTCCCCAGCGTGATCGTGCCGGTCTTGTCGAGCAGGAGCGTGTCCACGTCCCCCGCGGCCTCGACGGCGCGCCCGGACATCGCGAGGACGTTGTGCTGGACGAGCCGGTCCATCCCCGCGATCCCGATCGCCGAGATGAGGGCCCCGATCGTCGTGGGGATGAGACACACGAGCAGCGCGATCAGGACCGGGATGGGGATCTCGGTGCCGGCGTACGCGGCGAGCGGCCGGAGCGTCACGACGACGATCAGGAACACGAGGGCCAGGACCGCGAGCAGGATGTTCAGGGCGAGCTCGTTGGGCGTCTTCTGCCGCTCGGCCCCCTCGACGAGGGCGATCATCCGGTCGAGGAAGGAGTGACCGGGGTCGGAGGTCACGCGAACCTGGATCCAGTCCGACAGGACGCGGGTCCCGCCGGTCACGGCCGACCGGTCTCCGCCCGCCTCGCGGATGACCGGGGCCGACTCCCCGGTGATCGCCGACTCGTCCACCGACGCCACGCCCTGCACGATCTCGCCGTCCGATGGGATGATCTCCCCCGCGCGCACGAGGACGCGGTCGCCCTTGCGCAAACTCGCCGCGGGGACCGCCTCCGTCCGCTCCCCGGACGTCAGCCGGTGCGCCATCGTTTCGGTCCGCGTCCTGCGCAGGGTGTCCGCCTGTGCCTTGCCGCGCCCTTCCGCCATCGCCTCGGCGAAGTTCGCGAAGAGCACCGTGAACCAAAGCCAGCAGGCGACCTGTCCGGTGAACAACGACGGTTCCCGGAAGAACTCCACCGTCGTCAGCAGGCTGCCGACCTCGACGATGCACATCACCGGGTTCTTGACCTGCCTGCGGGGATCGAGCTTCCGGAACGACTCCCGGATCGCCGGCACCAGGATGACGGGGTCCCACATCGCACTCTCCTTGGTTACCTGTCGAGCGTCCGGTCCAGGTCGAGATTCAGCTCCAGCACGTTGACGCGCGGCCTCCCCAGGAACCCGAGCGTCGGGCCTTCGGTGTGGGCCCGGACGATCTCGCGCACGCGGTCGGGGGTCGTGCCCCGGGCCGCGGCGACGCGGGGGACCTGGAGCTCGATCGCCGCGGGGGAAAGATGCGGATCGAGTCCCGAGCCGCTCGCGGTGACGAGCTCCGCGGGAACGGGGACGGGGACGGACCCGAACGCCTCGAGGCGGCCCCGGACGGCGGCGAGATGCTCCGGATTCGACGCAGCGTAGTTCGTGCCTCCGGCGGAGGCGGCGTCGTAGTCGACGGCGGAGGGGCGCGGGTGGAAGTACTGGGGCCGGGTGAACCCCTGCGCGATCAGCCGGGAGCCGACGACGGTGCCGTCGTCGCGCAGGATCAGGCTGCCTTCCGCCTGCGCGGGGAACAGCACCCGGCCCACGGCCCACACGACGAGGGGATACCCGCCCCCCAAAAGAACCAGAGTGATCAGGGTGAATCGAAGGCCGAGCCCGAGCTCCCGCAGCATGTCGCCTCCCTCACATGGCCAGGTGCTCGGCGATCGGGCCGAGTACGGCGACCGGCAGGAACATCAGCAGTCCCAGGACGACGATCACCGCCCCGAGCGTGGCGCCGAAGGTCACGCTGTCGGCCCGGAGCGAGCCCGCGGTCTCGGGGGCGGCGGGCTTCGCCGCGAGGGAAGCCGCGAGCGCGAGGGGTGCGAGGATCGGGATGTAGCGCGACAGCAGCATCACGAGACCCGTCGAGAGGTTCCAGAACGGCGTGTCGTCGCCGAGCCCTTCGAAGCCGGAGCCGTTGTTCGCGGTCGCCGACGAGAACTCGTACAACATCTCGGAGAAACCGTGCGGTCCCGGATTCTCGAGCCAACCCAGCGTCGCCCCGGGGTCGGCGGTTGTCGCCCAGACCCAGCAGGCGACCGCGGTCCCGACCAGGATCGCGAACGGATGCCAGAGCAGCGCCACGCTCGCGAGCTTCATCTCCTTCGCCTCGACCTTCTTGCCGAGGAGCTCGGGGGTGCGGCCGATCATCATCCCCGCGACGAACGCTGCGACGACGATGAAGATCAGCATGTTGACGAACCCGACGCCGACTCCACCGAAGACGCAGTTCAGCCACATCCCGAGCATCGGCAACAGCCCGCCCAGCGGCGTCATGGAGTCGTGCATCGTGTTGACGGAGCCGTTGGAGGTCGCGGTCGTGGTCACCGCCCACAGGGCCGAAGAAGCGACCCCGATCCGTACTTCCTTCCCCTCCATCGAGCCGCCCGCCTCGAGCGCGATCCCGGCGGCGGTCATCGGCAGGTAGAGGGCCAGCATCGTCGCGAACACCATCACCGCGAAGCGTCGGCGCCCGAGCATCCGGCCCAGCGTCCAGACCATGGCCATGGGCAGGACCGCGATCGCCCACAGTTCGACGAGGTTCGTGAGCGGCGTCGGGTTCTCGAACGGGTGGGCCGAGTTCGGCCCGAAGTATCCCCCGCCGTTGGTCCCCAGCTGCTTGATCGCCACGACCGCAGCGGTGACACCGCGGGCGATCGACTGCGTGTCCCCTTCGACCGTCGTCGCCTGCGCCGCCCCCTGGAACGTCGCCGGGGTCCCCTGGGAGATCAGGAAGATCGCGACGGGAACGGCCAGCGGCAGGAGCACTCGTACGGCGGCCCGTGTGACGTCCACGTAGAAGTTGCCGAGGTGCGTGAGGCGGCTCCCGGCGAGCCCCCGGATGACCGCGATGCACGCCGCGATGCCGGTCGCCGCGCTCGCGAACTGGAGGAAGGTGACGACGAACATCTGCGAGAAGTACGACAGCCCCGTCTCCCCGCTGTAGTGCTGCAGGTTCGTGTTCGTCGTGAAGCTCGATGCGGTGTTGAATGCGAGCGTCGGCTCCATCCCCCCGATTCCGTCGGGGTTCAGCGGCAGCAGATGCTGGAACGTGACGATCGCGAACGCGACGACGCCCATGACGAGGTTGGAGACCAGCAGCGAGCACGCGTAGGCTTTCCAGTCCTGCTGCGCGTCCGGGTCGACGCCGGTGGCACGGAGCACGAACCGTTCGATCGGGACCATCACGGGATCCAGCCGGGTCCGCTCCCCCGTGAACACCCTGAACATGTACCGACCCAGGAGAGGGCTCGTCGCGATCGTGAGGGCGATCGTGACGGCGACGGCGAGGTATTCGACTCCCATCCGCACCTCAGAACCGTTCCGGGCGCAGCATCGCGTAGAGCAGGTACGCGAACGCCAGGATGCTCAGGATCAACGCGACGATCGCCATGGTTCCGCCTTCCTCACCAGGCGCCCTGCGCGCCGTCGAATCGGCAGACCGCGCCGACGAAGACCGTGTCCTGGTGGTCGCGGCGCTCGCCGTCTGGGAGAGCGCCGCGATCGGCTCGAAGCCCGCGGTCCGGAGGCACGCGCGAGAGAAGCGGCTGTCGTCCTTCGCGTGGCGGGACGCCGAGCTTCACGTTTTCGAGGGGTTCGGCAGAAGCATCCGCGGCGGCGAGTCCGATCGCCGCTTCCGGGCTCCGTCCCGCGTGGTTCCTCACGCGGAGAGGTGTATCGCCGCGCGCGTCAGGATGGGATCAGGACTCGGGCCTCGGCCGTTAGGAACGCGTACGGACTGCCCGGCGCCGCACGCCCGGCTCGTTCAGCGTGGGCATCACCGGATCGATCGGCTCGAGGAACGGGAACCGGTGAAAGTCCGTGTCCCGCGTGTAGATGCGACGGATGCCGTGTTCTCTCATGAGGATCGCGGTGTGCGTGTCGTGGAGGATGTTCCCCGACAGGTGCGGGACCTCCTCGAAGACTCTCGCCGCGACCTCGGCATGACGCTGCGTAGGCCCCAGTACCGTGAGACCCGGAGAACCGAGCAAGGACCGGACGAACCGGAACGAGGCCGGAGCGGTCCACGGCTTCCGGAATACACGCGGGTGGGTCGTGATCCTGAGGAACTCGTACACGACCCCCCAGGTCAGGAACCAGGCATCGGCGCCGGCGTGCCACTCTCCCAGCCGCCGGCGACACGTCTCGTGGAAGGGAGAGCTCGCATCCGCGGCGTGGACCAGCACGTTGGTGTCGACGACGAACATCAGCGTTCGTCCATCGCGTTGTAGAGGGCCTCCCGATTGTCGATGTCCACCAGCGCGCCGCCGCTTCGGAACGTCGGGAGCTCCGGCAGTGCCACCGGCTCCCGACGGGTCCGTAGCAGCTGGCGCAGAGCAGTCTCGACGAGCTCGGACATGGTCTTGCCCTGCCGGGCGGCCTCCTGTTTGAGCTGCGTCATGACCTGGTCGTCGATGTTGAGCGTCGTCTTCATATGGATAACCATACGCCACGAACGGTTAGCCGTCCAGCAGCCCCGTCAAGGCCTCCCCCATCCTCTCCAACCCCTCCGCGAACCCCTCCGGATCACCGCAGAGTCCGATCCGAATCCGATCCGGGCACCCGAAAAAGCGCCCCGGAACGACCGTCGTTTCGTACCGGTCGCGCAGGAGGGTTTCGAGCTCGTCGCCGTCCCCGCGAAGCACGCGCGGGAACGAGGTCGTCCCGTACGGGAGCAGCTCCACCTCGAGCGCCTCCCGGTGCGATTCGACGAACCCGTTCCAGAGGGCGCGATTTGCGTCGAGGATCCGCCGCGCCCTCGCCCCGAGGGCCTCGAGCTTTCCGAGCGCGACGACCGCCAGCCGCTCCGCGGGATGCGCGTCGTTGACGCCGAAGAGGTCCTTCATCCTCCACATCCGTCCCGCGAGCTCGCTCGAGGCGACGATCCACCCCGCGCGCAGCCCCGAGATCCCGTAGACCTTGGTGAGGCTCGAGGTCACCACGAAGGCGTCGCCGAGCGTCGCGGCCGAAGGCGGCGCCCGCTCGAATGCGGCGTCGAGGTAGACCTCGTCGACGAGGACCTTCGCGCCGACCTTGTCCGCCTGGGCCCCGATCGCCCGCAGCGTCGCCGCATCGGTGGCGACCGACGACGGGTTGTGGAGGTTCGACAGCAGCACCAGACGCGTCGTCGGACGCATCGTGCGCGTGAAATCGTCCGCGTCGATCCGGAAGCCGCGCTCCGCGCGTCGCGACACGAACCGCACGCGGGCGCCCAGGTGCAGGGCGAGGGTCACCATGGGCTCGTAGGCGGGGAACTCGCACAACACGTCGTCGCCGGGCTCGAGGATCGTCGCCATCGCGAGATGGTTCGCCCCGGAGGTCCCGGCCGCCGTGACGACGCGATCGGGGCCGACGCCGTATCGCGCCGCGATCGCCTCGGTCAACCGCGGGTACCCGTACCCGGGCGGCGGCTCGAGCGCGAGGTCGCTCCACGACGCGCCGAGCTCGTCGAGCGCGATCGGGCCGATTCCGCTCACCGCCAGGGTGAAGCGCCCCCTCTGGCGCGTCTTCGCCCAGTTCATGTAGTCGGACCGTTTCGGACGACCCTGATTCACGCCGACCTCCGCCGCCAGAACAGGTACACCGGCATCCCCGCCGCGACCAGCGTCCAGCCGAGGAGCGAGCGGCCGGGATGCTCCACGAACGTGCTCGTCACGACGGCGAGCGACACCGCGATGAAGAACGACGTCGTCCACGGATGCCCCCCGCCCTTTCCCCGGAAGGCGAACAACGTCCCCGCCGTCGCGGCGAGGAACGCGAAGTCCACGGTCACCACCCAGCTGAGGATCTCGTCGTAGCTCCCGGAGAGGGCGGTGGCGATCGCGAGCCCCCCCTGCAGCGCGATCGCCAGGTGCGGGACTCCCGTGCGCGGATGGAGGCGACCGAATCGCTCGAAGAAGAGGCCGTCCCGCGCCATCGCGAAGTAGGCGCGGGGGCAGGCGAGCATCCCCTGCGCCAGGAACCCGAAGGTCGAGACGGCGATCGCGCCGGCGATCAGCCGCTCCCCCGAGCCGCCCAGGGCGAGCCGCATCACCTCCGAGGCCGGGGCCTCGGTCCGCGCGAGCCCCGCCACCCCCAGCGCGCGAAGGCACGCCGCGCTGACCGCGACGTAGAGGAGGACGACGCCCCCGGTCCCGAGCACGAGCGCGCGGGGGAGCGTGCGCGCGGCGTCGCGGATGTCCCCCGAGGCGAGGGTCGCGGTCGCCCACCCCCCGTAGGCGAACAGCACGGCGATCATCGCGGCGAAGAAGGCGCGCAGTCCAGGCTCCGCCGCGACGCTTTTCGCCTCGGGAGGGGCCTCGGGCGCGAGCCACAGGCCGCACGCCACGAGCGCGAGGATCGACCCGATCTTCAGGACCATCAGCAGGCTCTGCGTCGTCCCGCCCGCCCGCGTCCCCGCGAGGTTGATCGCGGTGAGCGCGGCGAGCGCCGCGGCCGCGGTCGCGCCTTCGCTCCAGCGCGGCTCGAAGAGCACGTGGGCGTACCGCGCGAAGGTGATCGCCACCGCCGCGAGCCCGCCGGTCTGGACGACGAGCAGGTTCGACCAGCCGTACGCGAAGCCGATCGACGGGTGGATCCCGTCGCGCAGGTAGGCGTATTGCCCGCCCACCCCCGGCCGCATCGCGGCGAGCTCCGCCCAGACGAACCCCGCGGCGAGGGCGACCGCGCCGCCGAGCAGCCACGCGCCGATCACGGCCCATGCCGACGGCGCCTCCCGGGCGACGACGTGGGGGTTCATGAAGATCCCGGAGCCGACGATGCCCCCCATCACGAGCATCGTCGTGTCGAAGAGGCCGAGGCCCCGCGGGCGGCTCGTCACCTCCTACTCCGCGAGCATCCGTTCGAACCGGGCGAGGCGCTCGGCGTCGGGAGGCCTCGTGAACGACCCGATCGCGAGCACGACCACGACGTTGAGGGCGAGCGCGACGAGTCCCGCGTGGAGTCCGAACGGAAGCCGCCACGCCAGAAGCTGCGCGGCCGCCGAGAAGCAGACGCCCGCCGCCAGGCCCGCGCTCACCCCGGCGAGCGTCGCCCGTTTCCAGAACATGCCGAGGTACACCGCCGGCGCCAGCTGGGCGACCCCCGAATACCCGATCAGCAGGAGGTCGACGAGCATCGTGGGCGCGCGCCAGGCGAGGACCATCGCCGCGAGCGCGACGGGAAACACGAGGAAACGGGCGACCCAGGCGGTGCGGCGATCGTCGAGACCGGGAGCGATCCCCTTCTGCCCGCCGTGGCGGGCGAGAAGGTTCGCCGAGGAGAGGATGAGGGCGGAGGCGGTCGAGATCGCGGCCGCGAGCCCGCCCGCTCCGACGAGACCGGCGATCCACTGCGGGAACCGGTCCACGAGCACGCGCAGCATCGCGTGGTCGGGATGCGCGATCGAAGCGGCGAACGCGGGGTCCTCCGCCGCCTTCGCGGCGCACGCGAGGCCGACGAGCACGATCGGGAGGGTCGCCAGCTGGTACAGCGGCAACACGCCGGCGTTGCGGCGCACGACGCGCTCGCTCTTCGCGCCGTAGGTCGTCGCGAAGATGTGAGGCCACATCCACGCACCGATCGCGGAGAGGAGCACCGTCGAGACGTACCAGCCGGTTCCGAGCCCTCCGGAGTCGGGGAACCCCAGGTGCTGCGGCTTCAGCCGCTCGAGCGCCGCCATGGCGGGCTCGACCCCGCCGAACAGGCGTTCGGGGATGAGCGCGCCGACCGACACCATCGCGACGAGCATGATCACGGCCTGCATCAGGTTGGTCCAGCCGATGCCGCGAAGTCCCGAGAACGAGACGAACGCCACGAGCGCGACGACGGCGACCGCGATCGCGACCTTGCGCGACATCGCCCCCCCCGAGGCGAGCTCGACGATGATTCCCGAGCCGATGAGCTGCACCAGCAGGTACGGGATCGACGCGGCCACTCCGACGAGGGCCACGAGGTTGCCGAACACGCGCGATCCGAAGCGGTCCTCGAGGTAGTCGGGCTGGGTCACGTACCCGCCGCGGCGGCCGAGCCTCTGGATCCTCGGCCCCACGAAGAAGTAGAGCGCGTAGGCGATCGACATGTACGCCATGCCGTAGACCACGCTGACGCCCTTCGCGTACGCCCACCCGGCCATGCCGAGGAACGCGAAGGCGCTGTAGATCTCCGCCGCCGCGAGCGTGTAGAAGAGGACGGTCCCGAACGAGCGGTCGCCGACGAAGAACTCCTCGAGACCGAACTTCCGGTTCAGCCCCGCGAGCACGCCGACCGCGGTCGTGACGACGAGCCAGCCGAGGATGATCGCGAGCGCCGGGGTCACCGGTCGCTCCGGTCCACGATGCGCAGGGCGAGGGTCATCCAGAACGCCGTCATCGCGACCGAAAGGGAGTTCCAGAAGACGAGGAAGGGAAGCCCGAGCACCCGCGTCGGGACCGACGCGGCCCACGTCGTGACGGGCGGCAGGAACGAGACGACGACCGGCACGAGGCAGAGCAGCGCGCGTCGTTCCCCCCGGGTCAGCTTCATCGGCGGAGTATCGCACCGACCGACGCGATACCATCGCGCCGTGAGATCGTCGCTGCCGCTGCTCGCGCTCGTGCTGGCCGGATGCGCCGCCCGCCCCCCCGACACCGTCCCGCGCACCGTCGCCTACCGCTGCGCCGACAACACCGGGTTCCAGGCCGCCTTCGCCGCCCGAGGGACGAGCGTCACGGTCGGGAGCGCCGTCCTGCCGCACGTCCGTACCGCCTCCGGCACGAAGTACTCCGACGGGACGACGACCTTCTGGTCGAAGGGCGGCCAGGCCACCCTCGCGACACCCGACGGCGTCGCGCTCACGTGCCGGGTGGTCGCCGATCCGGCGTCGCTGCCCGGGACGCGATGGCAGCTCCTGCGGATCGAGTCGGGGGACGACTCGGTCCTCGCCCCGGCCGATCCGGCCCGCTACACCCTCGAGTTCGGTCTCGGGGGAGAGCTCTCCGGCCGGGCCGACTGCAATCGGATCCACGGCCGCTGGAGCGCGGACGGGTCCTCGATGACGCTCGGCCCGTTCGCGGCGACGCGCGCGGCGTGCCCACCGGAATCGATCTCGGACCGCTGGGTCCGGTCCCTCGAGGCGACGGCGACCTGGATGCAGGTCGAGGGAGGCGGTCTCGCTCTCTCGATGAAGGCGGACGGCGGCATCGTCCGGTTGGAGCGCCTTCCGTAACTCCTCCCTGACGCACCCCGTCGGTCTTGCTGTAGCGGCATTGTCCGCGAGGCGCCCGCGGGGATGGGACGCATCCTCGAGCTCCGGCACTGAATCGGGATCGAACCTCGCTATTGCCTTGACAGTGCGTCGATTGTGGCCGTATCAAAGCGGTTCCCCCGATGCGAGGTTCAAGCCCGATGCCGGCTCTCAAGACGCTCGTCGACGCCCTCGAGCGCGGCGCGACCGATCGCCCGGACCAGACGCTGTACCGTTTCCTCGACGTGGACGGCCGGGAGCGCGACCACTACACCTACCTCGCCTTCCACGAACGCACGCGCCACCTTGCCGAGCACCTCCGTCGCGAGGCGAAGCTGCGGCGCGGCGACCGGGTCCTGCTGGTCTACCCGCCCGGGCTCGAGGTGATCGTCGCCTTCTTCGCCTGCTCGCGGATCGGGGTGATCCCCGTGCCGGTCTACCCCCCGACTCCGATGAACTTCGAGGCGGGGATGGCGAAACTCGCCTTCATCGCCGAGGACTCGGGGGCCAAGGGGGCTCTGACCACGCGCGGGTTCTACCGCTCGTACCGGCTCCTGCTCGCCAAGCGCAGGCTCTCCGCGCCGTGGCGCCGCGCGCCGGGGCTTCCCGACCTCGATTGGTGGACGACCGACGACGTCCGCGGGGTGGCGTCGAGCGCGTACGTGGACGATCCGGACCGCGTCCTCTTCCTTCAGTACACGTCGGGCTCCACCAGCGACCCGAAGGGCGTCGTCGTGACCCACGAGAACGTCCTCCACAACGGGTTCGCCACCCTCGACCACGCACCCACGTGCGTGTCGTGGCTCCCGCAGTACCACGACATGGGGCTGATCGGGTACTACCTCTACCCGCTCATCACCGGCGGGACGACGCACGGGTTTTCGCCGCTGGACTTCCTCAAGAGGCCCGCGTTGTGGCTGCAGACGATCTCGAGCGTCCGGGCGACGTACACGTCGGCGCCGAACTTCGGGTTCGAGTATTGCCTGCGCGAGGACAAGGTCTCCGAAGAGGAGCTGCGCGACCTGGATCTCTCGTCGCTGCGGGTCCTCATGAACGCCGCCGAGCCGGTGCGCGCGGAGACCTACACCCGTTTCTTCGAGCGCTTCGCGCCGCACGGCCTGCGCCCCGAGGCGCACGTCGTCGCCTACGGGCTCGCCGAGAACACCCTCTGCGTCACCCACCACGGGAAACACATCCTCACCGTCAACAAGCGCGAGCTCCAGCAGCGCAACCTCCACCTCGAGAACGCCCAGGCCCGGAACAACAACCAGAGCCGCATCGTCAGCTGCGGCAAGCCGCTCGACGGCGTGCACGTCCGGATCGTGGACCCCGAGTCCCGCCGCGTGAAGGGCGAGCGGAGGATCGGCGAGATCTGGATCGCGGGGAAGAGCACGTCCGAGGGGTACTGGAAACGGCCGGAGCTGAGCGAGGAGATCTTCGGCGGGACCCTTCCGGAGGAGACCGAGAAGCGGCGGTACCTGCGCACCGGCGACCTCGGGTTCTTCCACGAAGGGGAGCTCTACGTCTGCGGACGCATCAAGGACCTGATCATCATCCGCGGGGTCAACTACTACCCGCAGGACATCGAGTCGATCGTCGAGGCGACCTCGCCGCGCATCCGTACGGGCGGCGTCGCGGCGTTCGACGTCGACGAGGACGGCGAGGCGCTGGTCGTGCTCGTCGAGGTGAGGAAGCCCACCGACCTCCCCGACGCCGCGGCGATCGCGCGCGCGATCCGGACGCAGTACTACGTGGAGCCGCACACGATCGCGTTCGTCCCTCCCCGCGGGATCTCGAGGACGACCTCCGGCAAGATCGCGCGCAGCCTGACCCGCCGTCGCTGGCTCGACGGGCAGATCGAGGTGATCGCGCGGCACGTGAGCGCACGGGAGACCGAGCCCGCGGGCGACCTCTCCGGCCTGCGGGAGCGGTTCCAGTACATCGTCGAGCTGTACAACCTGACGGGGCGCGAGGAGTTCTCGTTCGCCGAGATCGGGATCGACTCGCTCACCATGGTGCGCCTCATCGAGGACATCAAGGTCCTGCTCGAAGAGCACGGCGCGGGGGAGCTCGTCCGCCACGTCGACGTGAAGCTGCTGCAGCGGCTGACGGTCGCGGAGTTCTTCTCGCTGCTCGACCAGTTCGAGAAGGCGGCCGACGAGCCCATCGCCGCCCTGCGCTACGTCCTGAAGAAGGTGCAGGAGGAGCACGAGAGCTACGAGCGGGACTGCATGCGGTCGGACGCCGAGCTGGAGTCCCTCTCGCGGATCGCGACCCCTTCCGGGTCCGGCGCGGTCACCGACGTGCTGCTCACCGGCGCGACCGGCTTCTTCGGGCCGTTCCTGCTCTCGGGACTGCTCCGCCTCACGCCGTACACCTACCACGTGCTGACGCGGGCGACCGACCCGATCCACGCCCTCGACCGGATCCGCGCCTCGTTCCGCCGCGCCAGGATCTGGACGCCGGAGCTCGACCGCGCCCTCGAGGATCGCGTGCACGTCGTCTGCGGCGACATCGCGCGCCACAACCTGGGCCTGAAGTCCGAGCAGTGGAAGGCGCTCTCGACGCGCGTGCAGGCGATCTGCCACAACGCCGCGCTCGTCAACTACGTGCTGAGCTACGACGCGCTGCGGCCGCACAACGTCGACGGGACCCGCGAGCTGCTGCGCTTCGCGTGCTCCGGCGCGCCCAAGGCGTTCCACCTCGTCTCGAGCACGTTCATCTTCGGATGGACGGTGAAGGACCTCCTGCTCGAGACGGACCGGAACGCCGAGATGGCCAACCTCGACTTCGGCTACGCGCAGAGCAAGTGGGTCGCCGAACAGCTCGTCCACGCCGCAGGCCGCGACGGGCTCGACGTGCGCGTCTATCGCCCCTCGCTCATCTCGGCCTCGACCGGGGGAGCGGGGAGCCGCGACGACATCGCCGTTCGCCTGCTGGCGTTCATGATCGATCACGGCGTCGCGGTCAACGCGCGCAACCAGGTGAGCTTCCTCCCGGCGGACGTCGCGGCGGACAACATCGCGGCGATCTTCGCCCGCCCCGGCTCGTGGGGAAAAACCTTCCACGTCACCGTGGACGACTACTACACGATGCCCGACGTGACGCGCACGATCACCCGGGACTACGGTCACGCCTTCGCGTATTACGACATCCCGGCCTTCGTCGCGGAGATGAACCGGCGCGCCACCCGGGAGGACCCGATCTATCCGCTGCTCGACTTCTTCAACCGCTCCCACCCGAAGATCGCCGCGATGCAGCACAAGCGTTACGACAACCGGGAGTACCGCGAGGCGCGGGGGCTTGCCGCGGGGAGTCGCCCCGACCCGACGCTCACGGAGACGGTGTCCTATCTGATGACTTCGCTCGAGCACGAAGGCATGCTCCGGTCGCGGGCGCCGCGGAACGCCACGGGGTCGGGGGGCTGACGCCTATACTCGGGGAGTGGCGCGCGTCGACGACCTCCCGCTCCCCTACCGCCTGTTCGTGCGCACCTACCCGTGGCGGCGCGTCGATCCGGTCCCGTGGGCCGCGCTCTCGAAGCCGCTCGCGTCCTGCCGCGTCGCCGTCGTCTCCAGCGCCGGCTTCGTCGCGCCGGGACAGGCTCCCTTCGACGACGGCGTGCGCGGCGGCGACTGGAGCTTCCGCGAGATTCCCGCGGAAACGGACGTCCGCACGCTCGTTTCGCGCCACCGCTCGGAAGCGTGGGACCGTTCGGGGATCGCCCGCGACGCCAACCTCGCGTTCCCGATCGACCGCATGCGCGAGCTCGCGGCCGAAGGACGCATCGGTTCGATCGCCTCGCGCCACCTGTCGTTCATGGGATCGATCACGGCGCCCGGACGCCTGATTCGCGAGAGTGCCCCGAAGGGCGCTGCCCTTCTGGTCGCAGACCGGGTCGACGTCGCGCTGCTCGTCCCCGTCTGACCGACCTGCAATCAGACCGTGGGTCTGATCGCCGCCGAGATCGAGCGCCGCGGAATCGTCACCGTCGCGATCCAGCTCCTGCGGGAGATCGCGGAGAAGGTCCGCCCGCCGCGCGCGTTGTGCGTGCCGTTCGACCACGGTTATCCCCTCGGCGCTCCAGGCGACCCGGCGGGGCAACGCGCCGTCCTCGACGCGGCGCTCCGCCTCGCCGAGACGGGCGCGCCGCCTCCGCCGGTGCTGCGCGACCTCGACTCCCGACAAGCCCGATAAACCCGAGCGCGGCCGCCCGTGGCCGGTATCCTCCACATCAGGAGTGGAGGTTCGCGCGCGACCTTACGCGCGCCGGCGCCGCAGGGCCTCGAGACATCACTCCCCCCCTCGGCGCCGGGTCCCGGGCTGAAGTCCGGCACGGGCCATCCGGAGTGATGGGGAGAGCGGTCATGAATGTCGCACGATTCGTCTTCGGAGCCGCGGCGGCCCTCCTCGCCACGGCGGTTGCGGGGGCCCCGCCCGGCTCACGGGACATCCAGAACCCCACGAACGCCGCGGGAGGCTCCTCGTACTACCGTGATGCCGATCGCGACGGAACCCTGAACGTCTTCGACTGCAACGACGACGACGGCCGCGTCCATCCCGGCGCGACCGAGACCTTCGACGGCGTGGACGAGGACTGCAACGGCGCGATCGACGACGGCTTCGACACCACGATCGACTTCGCGATGCGACAGATCGATCGCGCGCTCCCGGGCTGGATCGCGCTCGACAGCGCCCCGCGCGTCGCCTGGACCGGGGCGGCGTTCGTCGTCGTCTGGGCCGACCGGGACGATCTCCTCCGGCTCGTGCGGATCTCACCCGAGGGGACGCTCCTCGATCCGGAGCCGCTGGTGCTGCGTGCCGGCGTCCGCTCCCCCGACGTCGCGTGGAGCGGAACGCGCCTGGGCATCGTGTACGAAGACCGCTCGACGGACGTCACCGACGTGCGCCTGATGACGCTCGACGTCCACGCCTCGCTGCTCCTCGATACGCTCGTTTACGCCGGCGGCGCCGAGCCGCGAATCGCCTGGGGTCAGCAGCAGTTCGGCGTCGTCTGGCGGCGCGCGAGCTGCTTCGGCGACTGCGTCGGTTACCGCACGTTCGACCGCGAGGGCCGGCCGGTCGACCCGATCGAGATGCTCCCGAACAGCGCCGGCTGCGCCGACATCGCGTGGAGCGGAAGCGGCACCATTCCGAGCACGATCGAGTGGAACGTCGTTCCCGGACGGTTCGGGATCGTCTACGAGGCCTATTTCGGATTCGCCGCGACCGGCGACGTGTTGCTCGTCACCCGCGATCCGTCGGCGCACCTTCCGGGAGGCCTTGCGCGCGTGAACACGCACGACAACGTCCCGGCGCCGGGGGGCGCGATGCCGTCGATCTCCGGGAACCCGTCGGGGTTCGCCGTGAGCTGGCACGTCTTCGAGAACGACGTCAACGGCGCCCACCTCCGCTTCTTCGGGGTGCTCGACCTCGAAGGGATCCTCGAGTTCCCGCCCGACGCGGATGCGGCGTTCTTCTCCGACGTGGTGTGGAGCGGCTCCGAGTTCATCGTGGTGAACGAGAACACCGGCGTCGGGCCGCTCGGCGGCACCGACGTGCACTTCCGCCGCATCGACTCGAGCGGAAACGCGCACCCCCCGGGGAACTGGGGACCCTGGTCCGAGCTCAACCTCAGCGCCGGCACGGGGGGCGCGATCTCGACCAGGCCGTCGATCGCGAACGCCGGCCCCGGCCTCGGCGTGGTCTGGGTCGAGCAGGAGGGCACGGAGAGCTACGGACACGTCCGCTTCGCGACCGTGGTGCACCGCTGAACGCGCGCTGGTGGGCCCCGCGGCTCACCAGCGCCGATCCCCTCGCAGCCCCGCCAGGCGCATCACTTCCCGCGCGATCTCCTCGACCGCCAGGTAGGACGCGTCGATCGAGCTCCAGCCCCGCTCCTCCATGAGCGTGTTGGCCCAGAGCACCTCGCGGGCCAGCTCGCGGCGGTCGAGGTACCCATCGAGGCGCGCTCCCCCGAGGTGGCTCGCGCGCGACTCGCGCACGGTGAGCAGGCGGTCGACGTTGACCCTCAGCCCGACGACACGCGAGGGATCGAGGGCGAGCAGTTTCGCCGGAGGCTCGATGCCGGGAATCAGCGGGACGTTGGCGGCGCGGACGCCGGCGTAGGCCAGATAGAAGCAGGTGGAGCTCTTGGAGGCCCGGGAGACGCCGACGAGGACGACGTCCGCTTTCGACAACTCGTGGGAGCGCAGACCGTCGTCGTGGTGGAGGGTGAAGTCGATCGCCTCCATCCGATCGATGCGGTCGCGATCGAGGGCGTAGAGCAACCCGGGCGTGCCGCGCCGCGCCCCCTGGAATCGCTCCGCGAGCGCGGTGAAACACGGCCCCAGGATGTCGACGGTGGGCACGAGCCGGCGGCCCGTGGCGCGGCGCATCGCGCGCCGCGTCTCCTCCTCGACCAGCGTGTAGAAGACCACCGCGTGCGCCTTCGCGGCTTCCTGGACGACGCGAACGACGTCCTTTTCCGTGCGGACGCCGCTGCGGCGGGTGACCCGGTAGGCCCGGCCCTCGAACTGCACGGCGGCGGCCTTGAGCACCTGCGCGGCGGTGTCCCCGCGTCCGTCGGACACGATGAACACACGCGGCGTGCGCGCTCGCGCCATGCCGGCAGCCCGAGGGCCCTTGCGGGACGCGCTAGATGTCGCCGGTCGGGACGCAGTTCTTGGCGTGCTGGCAGTTGGCGACGCACTGGTTCGGGTAGGTCTTCCCGTTGTCGCAGACGACCGGGGCGTAGATCTGCGGACACAGGCAACGCGCCGCCTCGGCCTCGGTGAACAGGCTCGACACCCCGAACAGGAGCGCGAACACGAAGGCGGCGGCGACGGAGATCCGGAACAGCTTCTTCATCTTGGAACCCTCCTGGTCCGGCGATTGTACGGTCCAACGGCGCCGCGCATCAGGCCTTTCTTTCGTACTTCCAATTCCTGTGCCGGCCCTCGGCGAGCCAGGCGAGCGTCGTCTCGAGCCTCCTGCGACGGGTCTCGTCCCGCTTCGCTTCGGTGATCCACTCGATGTACTCCCGTCGATGGCTCGGCGAAAACCCCTCGAACGTCGCGCGCGCCTTCGCGTCCTTCGCGAGGGCGGCCGTGAGGTCCGGCGGGACGACGACGCGGACCGCCCGCTTGGGGGAGGCGCGCCGGGGCTCCTTGACGCCCTCGTCGTTCAGCCGCCTTGCCTCTTTCACGTAGGCGACGAGCACCTTCTTCGCGGGGAGGTCGGCGAGCGAGGTGACCCGGACCCCCATCGGGCTCGAGCGAGGCCCGCGGGCGAAGAGGCGGTCGAAGTCCTCCATCAACCTGGATTTCCAGAATCCGAAGGTGACGTGGTGCTTGAACGCCGCCATTCCCCCGAGCATTCCCCTGTATTCGAAGCTCGGGACGCCCCACTTGATCCTCTCCTCGATCGCGGGGCATCCGGCGTGGAACGCGGCGCGGATCCTCTCCAGGATCGGCCGGGCGAACTCCGGCGCCTTGGCGATGTAGGCGTCGATCTCGGGGGTGCGCGTACCCATCGGGGGTCCTCCGGGCGCCTAGTTTGCCTCCTCCGGGGCCACCTCGAGCAAGACCTCGTTCCGCCGGAGGAACCACGGGACGAACGGCGCGTTGTACCGCGCCCAGATCGGCTCGCCGGCGGCACGGAGCCCCTCGCGTTCGAGGGCGACGCGCAAGGCCGCCTCGTGCTCGCGGAATCGCGCCTCGCTCCACGACCCGGAATACCGGATCGCGGCGACCCGACGCGACGGGACCTCGCGCATCCGGATCCGCGCGTCCGCCGGAGCGGGGAGCGTGTCGAGGGTCGATCCGGCGGGCATCACGAACCCCACGACCGTCCGCCCCTCCTTCGCGCTCTGGGTGACCGGCGCCGTCATCGCGATCGATTCGGAGCGGGCGTTCCCCCGGTCGATGTACCGGAAGAGCACGCGGAACCCCGCGTTCCCCGCCTTCTCGAACGCCCCGTCCACCTCGGTCTCGGCGATCACGTATGGGTCGTAGAGGCGGACCTCGAAATCCTCGTACGCCTTGACGACCTCGAAGCTGGGTTCCTCGGTGGCCATCACGGTCCCCCACGCCGCCATCAACGCCAGACCCAGAACGCCCGCGCGCATGGATGGAGTGTGGCGGGGTGATCCGGGCTCCGCAAGGGGCGCCCGTCGTCGATAATTCGCCGGTGCCCCACCCCTCGCGCCCGCTCGGCCCCGTCAGCGAAGCACGCCGGCTCCACCACGTCGACGCGCTGCGCGGCTTCGCGCTCCTCGGCGTGATCGTCGGCAACGTCGTGTCGCTCGGATACGAGCAGGTTCCCCCCGCGGTCCTTTCCGCGCTTCCGACCGCGCCGGTCGACGCCGTCGTCCTCCCCGCGGTGCAATTCCTCGTCGAGTGGAAGTTCTACACGCTGTTCTCGTTCCTCTTCGGCCTCGGCTTCGCGCTGCAGCTCACGCGCGCCGAGGAGGCGGGGACGAACGTCCTCCCCGCTTACTCCCGTCGGCTGGGGATTCTCCTCGTCATCGGCGCGCTGCACGCCTGCCTGCTCTGGTACGGCGACGTCCTGCACGTCTACGCGACGCTCGGGTTCGTGATGATCCTCTTCCGCCGCGCCGGGCCTCGGACGCTCCTGGTGACGGGTCTGCTGCTCGGGATCGTGCTTCCCGGCGTCGTGACGACCAAGCACGAGCTGGGTCGCCGACCCGCACTCGTCCCGGCGACGGTCGTCGACGCGAAGACCGAGCGCCTACACGCGCTGACCGCGGGCCCCGCGCCGTACCGCGCCCTCGTCGCCGAGAACGTCGCGCGGAGCGCGGGGTTCTGGCGCTCGCGATTCGCGCGGGAGTTCCTCCCCTCGGTGCTCGGGAAGTTCCTGCTCGGCTACTGGGTCGGCCGGAGGCGTTTCCTGGAGGATCTCCCCCGCTACCGCCGGGGGTTCGCGCGCCTGCTCGCCGCCGGGCTCGCGCTCGGAGTTCCCTGCACGGCGTATTGGCTCGCGTCGCGCAGCATGAGCCCCGGCTCCGCGGGGGCGGCCTTCGGGAACCTCGCCCGGCACGTGGGGATCGCCGGACTCGCCGCCGCGTACCTCTCCGCGCTCCTGCTCCTGCTCGTACGTCCCGCCTGGAGCGCGCGACTGTCCTGGCTCGAGCCGGTGGGAAAGCTCGCGCTGACGAACTACCTCGCCCACAGCATCGCGATGGCGTTCCTCTTCTACGGCTTCGGGCTCGGTCTGCTCGGCCGGATGGGGCCCGCCGGGTGCCTCCTCTTCGCGCTGGCGCTCTACGCGGCCCTCGCGGCGTCGAGCCGCGCGTGGCTGGAGCGGTTCCGGTTCGGGCCGGCGGAGTGGATCTGGCGCTCCCTGACCTATCGCAGGTTCCAGCCGATGCGGCGGACGACTCGATCCGCATAGCCGGCGGTGCCCGCCCGCCCCGGGGAGCTAACCCGCCTTCGTCTTGAAGTCCTTCCCCAGCCAGCCGCGCGCGAGGATCAGCAGAACCGTCGAGGAGAGGGCGATGCAGCCGTGGATCGTCCACATCGTTCCCGAGTCCTGCGGGAGGCCGGTCGCGGGGTCGGGGCAGTAGGTCGCGAGGAACCACCCGGAGTAGAGCGACACGATCACCTTGGTGAGGAACCACGGGAGCTGCGCGACTCCCATGTACGCGCCCGTCCGCCCCTCGGGGGCGATCTCGGCGGCGTATTGGAGGAACCGCGGCTGCCAGGTCGCCTCGCCGATCGACATGAGCACGATGAACGTGAAGAGCCCCCAGACCGAAGGCCCCGGCGACAGCAGGAACGTCGGCAGGGCCATGACGGCGGTGCCCACGATCATCATCGTGTAGACCTTCATCCGGACGGTGACCGCGGCGACGACCGGGCACAGGACGAAGATGAGGAGCGAGTTCAGGTTCGTCGCCGCCTCGAACTTCTCGCCGACCCAGCTCCCCTGGAAGGCGCGATTCACGTACAGCGGGAGCGTCAGCCAGGCGTGGACGAGCAGGGTCTGCACGGGAATCAGGCAGAAGATGAAGAACGCGAACTTCGCGTCGGCGAGCGGGTGGTTCCGGAGCCAGTGTCCGACCCCTTGCCACCCCGGCCGCTCCTTCGGTGCCGCGCCAGCCGACACGGTCGCCCGCTCGATCTCGCGGCGACTCATCAGGATCGCGAGCAGGACCAGTCCCACGGCGGAGACCGAGGTGAAGAAGACGTACGCCCCCTGGATTCCCCAGCGTTCGCGGATCGGGGACATGAAGGACGGGAGCCATCCCCCGAGGTTCATGACCCCGTAGAGCATCGCGTACCCCATGTTCGCCGACTCGGGGGTCGTGAACTCCCGCACCGCCTTGTAGGCGGCGGGCTGGTAGATCCCGTACCCGAGAACGACGACGAGGATCCCCGCGAGCGCCACGAGGTTCATCGGGGAACCCAAAGAGCCGCCGGGAAGGCCGAGCACCGGCGCCGCGGCGAGGATCGCGCGCCCGACGACCATCAGGGCGATCGCGGCGATCAGGGAGTTGCGCACGCCCCAGCGGTCGGCGCGCCCCCCGAAGAACACCATCGACAGCGTGATCCCCCAACCCAGAACCCCGACCATGCGAAGCGCGTTCGGGTCGTCGAGGCCGACGTACTCGCCGAAGTACATCCCCAGGTAGATGAGGATGCCGAAGTAGACGAACCCCTCGATCCCGTAGTTGAGGTTGAGCCCCATCACCGCCCGTGGGGAGCGCACGAGGTCCACGAACGGCTGGACGATCTCGCGCAGGGGGTTTCGGGGGGGCTGGAGCTCGCTCACGGCGACCCATCCTAGCCTGCGGCTCCACGAACGGGTTCGGTGTACATTCCGGCCGGGGGGCTCCCTTCATGTCCCGATCCGCAGTGCGACCGGGCGCCGGCACGGTCCTGGTCGTCTTCTTTCTCTCGGGCGCGTGTGCGCTGGTTTACGAGACCGTGTGGCAGAAGATGCTCTGCCTGGTCTTCGGGATCACGACTTACGCGACCGCCACGATCCTCGCCGCCTTCATGGGCGGGCTCGCCCTCGGGAGCTTCCTGTTCGGCCGCCGCGCCGACGCGGTCGACCGCCCGCTGCGCGCCTACGCCCTGCTCGAGGCCGGGATCGGGCTGTTCGCGCTCCTCTTCCCGGCGATCGTCGCCGGCCTGATGGCGCTGTTCGCCGGGATCGCGCGCACGTTCGAGCCGGCTCCCTTCGTGCTCGCCCTGATCCGGCTCGTCCTGTGCGTCGGGGTACTCGCGATCCCGGCGGTGCTGATGGGCGGCACGCTCCCGTTCATGGCCCGTTTCTACGTCCGAAGCCTGAACCAGGTCGGCAAGGGCGCCGGGGCGCTTTACGGCCTCAACACCCTGGGCGGCGTGGCCGGGTGCTTTCTCGCCGGATTCGTCTTGATGCCCGGGATCGGCACGCGCGCGACCCTCTGGGGAGCCGCCGCGGTCAACCTGGTCCTCGCGGCGATCGCGTGGTGGATCGACCGGGGCGCGCCGGAGGAGGCGGGGCCCCCGGCGGTCGTGCCCGAGCCTCCCGTCGCCGAGGGCGACGCCAGGCTGCGCCTGCTCTTCGCCGGGGCCGCGGTGTCGGGCTTCTGCGCCCTGGCGTACGAGGTCCTCTGGACGCGGACCATCTCCTTCTTCCTCCCCTCGTCGCTGTACGCCTTCCCGACGATGCTGACGAGCTTCCTGCTCGGCTCGGGGGTGGGGAGCCTCCTGTACGCGCGGTTCTTCGACCGCTGGCGCCGGCCGGTCGTGCTGCTCGGGGTCCTCCAGATCCTGATCGGAGCGTCGGCGTTCCTGACGCTGTTCCAGTTCTCGAAGCTCTCCCGCCTCAGTGCGGTGTTGTCGTCGCTCGTGGGCGCGGGCCAGGGGCCGTCGGGAACGGGGTTCGCGTCGTCGTTCCTCGTGATGTTCGTGCCGTGCGTGCTGATGGGGATCGCCTTTCCCGCGATCGCGAAGGCGTTCACCGGCAGCGTCGCGCGCCTGGGGCGCAGCATCGGCTCCCTGTACGCGATGAACACCCTCGGCTGCGTGTTCGGCTCCGTCCTCGCCGGATTCCTGATCATCCCCGCGATGGGCGTCGTGCGCGGGGTCACGCTGATCGCGGCGATGAACACGGTGTTGGGGCTGCTGTTCCTCTTCTCGGAGATGCGCAGCCGGCGGGCGCGCGCGTTCGCCGCCGCGCTGGCGGTCGCGCTCCTCGCGACGGGCGGCGTCCTCGCGGCGTCGTGGAAGGTCCCGCCCGCGCTGTACGGCAGGAAGTTCTCCCGCCTGTACACCGACGGCGACACGATCGCCTACTACGGCGAATCGGTGGACGGGACGATCACCGTCACCGAGATGGGGCACCACCCCTACGACGGGGTCCGCTACCGCGACATCGAGGTGGACGGCGTCTCGGTGGCGGGGGATCCGCCGGTGCTGCGGACGACGCAGAAGATCCAGGGACACATCCCGCTGATGCTCTTCAAGGCCTCGACGGGACGCGACGCCGAACGGGCGTTCATCCTGGGGCTGGGATCGGGGGAGGCGTCGAGCTGCATCGCGCTGCACGGGGTGAAGGCGGTCGACTGCGGGGAGCTCGTGGCGGCGGAGGTCGGCGCGAACCACCTCTTCCACCACGTGAACCGCCGGATCCTCGAGAACCCGAAGTTCAACCTGATCCTCAACGACGCGCGCAACCACCTGCTCACCACCACGCGCACGTACGACATCATCCAGAGCGACTCGGTGCACCCGGTCGTCGCGTTCAACACCTATACGAAGGAGTACTACGAGCTCTGCCGGAGCCGGCTGTCGGAGCGGGGGGTCTTCTCGACCTGGATCCCGATCTACCACTTCACCGAAGACGACATGAAGAC
>DASVAW010000156.1 GCA_036376135.1 Candidatus Polarisedimenticolaceae bacterium
CGCCGTCCGATCTCCCAGTACGTGGCGGTCATCACCGTGTTGACCGAACGGGCGGCGGCCCGGCGGGCGGACTCCAGCAACCCGCTCAGGTCCTCCACGAGATCGCCGTAAAGACCCGTGGGGACTCGCTTCATCGGCGACATGGGACAGAGCTCCCGAGGAGGCGGGACGCCGGAACGTACCTCGGCGGGCGGCGGGTCGCGGGGCGAAGCGGGCGCGGAGGGGTTGAATAACGGAAACCGATCCGTGCTTGCTACGATCCGCCCATGTCCGACTGCCCGTTCTGCGCTCCGGACGCCGCCCGGGTCCTCCACGAGCTCCCGCTCGTCTACATTCTCCGCGACGGCTTCCCGGTCTCGGCGGGCCACGCGCTCGTGATCCCGCGCCGCCACGTCCGGTCGTTCTTCGAGACGACCCCCGACGAGCGCGTCCAGCTCCTCGCCGCGCTCGACTACGCGAAGTTCCTCGTCGAGGCCCAGCACGCCCCCGACGGCTGGAACATCGGGATCAACGACGGCTTCGCCGCGGGGCAGACGGTCCCGCACCTGCACGTCCACCTGATCCCGCGTTACGCGGGGGACCGCACCGACCCGCGCGGCGGGGTGCGGTGGGTGCTGCCGGAGAGGGCGGATTATTGGTCGAAGAAATGAGGAGTCCCGAGCCTAGCCCTGCCGAGCAGCTGCGGTTCCTGGAGAACTACCAGACCCTGCTCGACGAGGGGCAGTTCACCGCCACGTACAAGTTCGCGCTGCTCGTAGCCCTGGCCGACCTCGCGGTCGAGAGCGGCGACACCGTCTCGAACTCCCGAGGCGGCCGGGAGGGCAACATACCTCTCGACGGATATCGACCTTCGGTGAAGACTTGACCCCTTGATCCACAGGCACGCGATCCTGCTCCTGCTCGGGACGGCGCTCGGGATCTCGGCCCGCGCCGCCAATCCGCTGGACCTGCGCCTTCCGTCCGGCCAGCTCGTGGAGTCCTGCGCCGATCCGACGGTGATCCGCGGGGCGACCGCAGGCGACGACGCCTGGTACCTCTACTGCACCGCGGACCCGCTGTTCGCCGGGGACGCCCGTCGCCTGATCCCCGTCTTCCGTTCGACCGACCTCGAGCACTGGCTCTACCAGGGGGACGCGTTCGCCGCCGTCCCGAGCTGGGGGGAGTCGGGCTCCGGACTCTGGGCCCCCGAGGTGAAGTTCTTCGGCGGGAGTTATCACCTGTACTACGCGATGACCGACGTGAAGCGCGCGATCAGCGGCGCCCTCGGCTGCGGGTTCGATCCCGCGATCGGCGTCGCGACGGCGACGTCGCCCCTCGGTCCGTTCGTCGACGCGGGGTCGCCGGTCGTCGCCCCGCGACGCTCGGGCGCGGGATGCTCGTTCTTCGCGACGATCGACCCCGAGGTGGTCCTCGAGCCGTCGGGGGCGAAGTGGATCCTCTACGGCAGCTACTCGGGGGGGATCGAGACGAGAACCCTCTCGGCCGACGGCCTGGCGAGCGAGCCGGCGAGTGCTTCGCGCGTCGCCGTCCCCGACCGCTACGAGGCCCCCGAGGTCGTCCGGCGCGACGGCGCCTACTGGATGTTCGCCTCCGCCAGCGACTGCTGCCGCGGGCCGCTCACCGGGTACACGAACTTCGTCGGACGCTCGAGCTCCCCCGCGGGGCCCTACGTCGATCGCGACGGGATCGCGATGACGGCCGGACGGCCGGGGGGAGAGCTGGCCCTCGCCATGAACGGGAATCGATGGGTGGGGCCCGGGCATCTCTCCGTCTTCGACGACGGCTCCGGGACGACCTGGGTGGCCTACCACGCGATCGACCGGGACGATCCCTACTTCGCCGGCTCCGTCGGGTTCACGAAGCGCCCCGCGATGCTCGACCGCGTCGTCTGGGGGGCCGACGGCTGGCCCTCCGTCCGGGCCGGGTGGGGACCGTCCGCGTGCCCGCAGTCCGCGACACCGCCCCCCTACCCTGCTCTCGCGCCCGGCGCGCCGGTCGCCGCGGCCTCCGACGAGTTCGACCTTCCGACGCTGTCCCCGCAGTGGAGCTGGATCCGTCCCCCCGCCTCGAGCGCGTGGGGGCTCGAGAACGGCGCCCTGCGGATCAACACGACGGCGACCGAGCTCTACGAGGACAACGACACCGCGCCGATCCTCGTCGAAGAGGCCCCCGAGGGAGATTTCGTGGTGGAGACGCGGGTCACCCTCGACGTCCCCGCCGAGGGATCGGGGTGGGACTACGTCCAGGCGGGTCTCGTGCTCCACGCCGACGACGACCGCTACGTGAAGCTCGTCGTCGCCTCGATCGGAAGCGCCCGGCAGGTGGAGTTCGCGAACGAAACGTTCCCCGTCCCCGCGGGCTACCCGCGCTACGGCACGAGCGTCGCCGGCCCCGTCGGGGACGGCACTTGGCTTCGCATGGAGCGACGCGCGGGAAAGGTGAGCGCGTGGACGAGCCTCGATGGCGCGCGCTGGCAGCGCGCGTCCACGTGGACGCACGACGCGCTCGACGGCGCGCGGATCGGGCTCGTCGCCATGAACCGCGCGGGGTTCACCACCCGCTTCGACCACGTGCGCGTGTACGCGCTCGGCCCCGAGCCCGCCCTCGAGGCCGAGTCGGCTCCGGTGGAGGTGTTGTCGGTCGCCGTGAGCCCGAGCGCCGTGTCGTGGGACGTCGTCCCCCGCGCCGACGTCTACGACGTCCTCCGCGGCACGCTCGCCGGGATCCGGTCGGGGGACTTCGGGGTCTGCCTCGCCGACGACGTCGCCGGGACGTCCGTCGGCGACCCCGAGGCGCCCGCACCCGGGGCGGGGTTCACCTACCTCGTGCGCGGGGTCGACCGGGACTGCGGCGGACCGGGAACGTGGGGTTCGCGGGGGATCGATGGGGGTTGTCCGTGAGGGGGGGGACGGCGGCTGCGGCGTGCCGCTGGATCGCTCGGGCGACCCGAAGCTTGGCGGTCTTGCTCAAGCCGAGCGACCGACGGATTTGTTCGGGCGTCAGGACAGGGAGGATCAACTCGATCTTCCCGCCCAGCGTGTAGACCGTGGCTCGACTGCAGGGTCACGGACCACCGATCGGAGACCGGAGTTCAGTCGGCGCAGGGTCGAGGATCGGACTCCGCCCGCTCCGGCGAGGGGCGTTCGTCCTCGAGTTCACCGACGATCATCCGCCGCTTCCACTCGGGCCAGCCGTCGACCTCCCGGGCGCCGGCGTCGACGTTGCTCCAGAACTCGCGGCTTTCCTCGTCCTGCAGGTTTCTGACGAACGTCACGCGTCCCCTCCGTTCGCATGCATCCTACCCGGAAGCACGCGGCGCACGAACCAGTCCGATGCCTTTTCTCGATCGAGGTAAGACCCGGGCACCATCGCCACGCGGGGGGCAGCCTCGGCTCGCTTCCACTCGGATCTGTAGATCCCGTCGCGCCGCCGCGGTGTCGGCCGACCCGCGCCGAGGCGCAGGGAGAACAGATCGAGGAATCGGCGTGCACCGATGCCCACGAACGGGCGGAGCTTCACACGCCGATCTCCCGCGGGGCCCTCGAGCACCAAGGCATCGTCGTGCAACGCAAGCGCCTTGCTCTTCGGGTAGGGTTCGACGAACACGACGTTCGCGATGCCCGCGCTCACGATGTGCTTCGCGCAGTTGTGACAAGGAAAGGTCGTCGTGTAGAGCGTCGCGCCCCTCACGGACCTTCCCGCTCTCGCGCAGGTGAGCATGGCGTCCATCTCGGCGTGGACGTCGCGGCCGAACTCCGTGATCTGGGCGAAGCGACTGGACCGTAGGCTCGCGATGATCGGCTGCAAGCCCGCCGTGTCGGGTTCGGCACCATCGTGCAGGGCCTTGAACACACGGCGCGCGGACTCCTCGACGATCTCCTGGATCTCGGCGGCGTTCGAATCCCGCCCTCGGACGTAGTCTCGCTGGTCGTCTTCGCCCGGCCAGTACGGCCCCCCACCGGGTTTCGGTGCGTCGTTGGCGCCCGCTGCGATGACTTCGCCCGTCCTCGAGACGATGACGGCGCCAACCTGTCTCGAGAGCGACCCGGAGCGCACCGACGCCGCGTAGGCCAGGAACATCGCGTGTTCTTCCGGCGTGGGGGTCACGAACGGACACCCGAACACCAGGTCGAGGAACCGATGCAACCCCGCGTCCGCATCCGCCGCGCTCGCCGGAACGAAGACATCCGACAATTCGAACGCCTGTCGCGCCTGCTGGCCGTGACCGATTTCCTCTTCAGCATCCCGCTGAACGGTGTCCGCGGCCGCCTCCGCAGTCATTCCATGGCGTCGCATCAAATTGGCCGTGCGGCGCTCCTCGGATTCGTAAACGCCGATCAGAAAGAACCCGTCGCCGTAGATCCTCCGAAGCGCAGCGACCTCCTCGGGATGCTTTAGCGTCAGGAGGAGGTGCGCTGTCTTGGACATGACCGGCGGCTCTCTCCGCATGCCCTTCACGTGTGCTGCGCTCATCAACGCGAGAATGTCGTTCCGTTTCGTGGCTTTCCTGAGCAGGTTGCCGGCGTTCATGTAGGTGCGGAGCCGCTCGACCTCGGGTGCCTCGATGACGATCGGCTTGCCGTCCGGTCCGGCGACTTTCTTCAGGAACCCGCTGAGCCGCACGCGATTCGACTTGTAGCCGAAGCCTCCCAGCATCGTTGCCAGGCGATCGGCGAAACCATCGGTGTCGGTTCCGACCGGCGCCACGAGACCAAAGGCCAACTCCGGGTCACGCGGATCGCTTATGGGGTCGTCGGCAGTCATCTGCAGCCTCCGGAAGGAAGCTCTCTCCATGTGGGGCGTTCAACTCGCCCGGCGCTGCAGCCCGACCCGCCGGATCACTCGGGCTACCCGAAGCTTGGCGGTCTTGCTCAAGCCGAGCGACCGACGGATTTGTTCGGGCGTCAGAACGGGGAGGATCAACTCCATCTTCCCGCCCAGCGTGTAGACCGTCGCGCGACTTCCGGGGACGACTTCTTTGACCTTCTTTCGACGCTTCATCCGGCACCTCGGAACGTGCTTGGATTCTACGGCCGCGCCGACCCCGAGTCCACGCTCCGCGGCCCGGCCGGGGTTTCCCCGATGCAACTTCCGGCGGGAAACCGCCGCGTTGCTCGGCCGGGAAAGCGCACGGGTGAAGACCTGACCCCTTACAATCCCCCCAATGCGCCTCTACTCCGGCCTCTCCCCCCACTTCATCAAGGACAACGTCCACAACCGCATCGCCGAGAAGCTGACCGACGCGTTCCGGCGCGAGTTCCGCCACGCCCCGCCCCCGTCCGAGGTCGCCTCGTGGCGCAACTCCCTCCGCGCGATCTCGCAGGTCCTCGACGACGCCGACTTCCACGACCACGGGATCCTGCTCGAGTACCAGCTGCCGATGACCTCGAAGCGGCTGGACTGCATGGTCACCGGCCAGGACGGCGAGGGGCGGGACGCGGCGGTCATCATCGAGCTCAAGCAGTGGGAGCGCTGCGGCGAAGCCGGCGCGGAGAACCTGGTCACGACCCGCCTCGGCGGCGCCGAGCGGGACGTCCTCCACCCCTCAGCCCAGGTCGGCCAGTACCGCCGCTACCTCGAGGACAGCCACACCGCCTTCTACGAGCCCCCCGCCCCGATCCGCCTCGGCTCCTGCGCCTACCTCCACAACTACCGCTCCGACGGGGACGACGTCCTCTTCGCCGACCGCTTCCGCCCGATCCTCGAGAGCTCCCCGGTCTTCACGATGGACGACGTCGAGCCGCTGCAGGCGTTCCTCGCCGAGCGGGTGCGGGAGGGGCGCGGCGAGCCGGTGCTGCGCCGGGTCGAGCAGAGCCGCTACCGCCCGAGCCGGAAGCTCCTCGAGCACGTCGGCCAGGTGGTGAAGGGGAACCCGGCGTACGTCCTCCTCGACGAGCAGCTCGTCGTCTACGAGCGCGTCCTCGCCACCGCCCGCCGCGGCTTCGACGACCGGCGGAAGACGGTGCTGATCGTGCGCGGCGGCCCGGGGACGGGGAAGTCGGTGATCGCGATGAACCTCCTCGGCGACCTGTCGCTGGGCGGCTTCAACGCGCAGTACGCGACCGGCTCGCGCGCGTTCACCGAAACGCTGAAGAAGATCATCGGCACCCGCGGCAGCTCCCAGTTCAAGTACTTCAACAACTACGCCGAGGCCGACGTCAACGCGATCGACGTGCTGATCTGCGACGAGGCGCACCGCATCCGGGAGACGAGCTCGAACCGCTACACCCCGAAGGAGAAGCGCTCGACGAAGCCCCAGGTGGACGAGCTCCTCGACGCGTCGAAGGTGTGCGTGTTCTTCGTGGACGACCGCCAGGCCGTGCGCCCCGGCGAGATCGGCACCGCCGACTACCTGCGCGGGCGCGCCGAGGCGCAGGGGTGCGCGGTCCTCGACTACCGCCTGGAGGCGCAGTTCCGCTGCGCCGGCTCCGACGCCTTCGTGAACTGGGTGAACAACACCCTCGGCATCGAGCCGACGGCGAACATCCTCTGGCAGGACGACGA
>DASVAW010000157.1 GCA_036376135.1 Candidatus Polarisedimenticolaceae bacterium
ACGTCGTCCGACGGAGGCTCCACGTGGAGCTCGCCGATCCCGTTCGGCGCGGAGGCGGGGCTGCAACCCGGGGCGCGACCGCTGGTGGCCCCGCTCGGAACCGCCGGCCTGCTCGGCGCGCGACAGGCCGTCGAGGTCGGGGGCGATCCGCGTCTCGTCGGCATCCGTACGGCCGTGGCGCAGCCCCCCGAAGGGTTCGGCGACTGGTCCCTCGCGGCCAACGACCTGCCTCCGGTGGGTTCGACCGCGACGTCCGCGCCGGTCCTGGTCTCCGACGGCGTGTCGCGGGTCGTGGCGCTCGTCCCGGCGGCCGATCGCGCAGGAACCTCGATCTGGGCGCGGGCCAGCGACGATCGGGGGATCACCTTCGGCGCCCCGGTCCGCGTCAGCTCCTTCGGGTCCACGTCGTTCTACCGCAGCGGCTCCCTCCAGGCCGCCGCGACCTCCGACGGGTGGGTGTGGGCGGCGTATTTCGCCCAGCGCCAGACCGGATGGGAGCTGCGGGTCAACGTGTCCCGCGACGGGGGGAGGACCTGGCTTCCCGAGGATGCGATCCCCTTCACCACGACCGGCCCGTTCCTTACGTCGAACACGCTTCGATTGGCCGCGGCCCCGGGAGGGCGCGCCTGGATCGCATGGACGAGCTCGAACGACCTGAAGCTCGCCTCGACGCTCGACGGCGGGGCGAGCTTCCAGACGGTGGACGCCGACCAGTCGACGATCCTCGCGAGCAACTCCCCTCACCTCTGCGTGTCCGGAAACCGCTTGTACCTGGCGTGGCGCGGGCGACTGCTCTCCTCTCTGCCGACGCAGAGCCTGCTCGCGTGGAGTGACGACGGGGCGACCTTCTCCCCCGCCGCGGTCGCCGCCTGGCCGGGGACCGGAAACGTCGACCTGTCCTGCGGCGATTCCGGGGAGATCGACTTCGCCTGGGCCCGGAGCGGGTATGCCGACCCCTACCGCGTTCGCCTGGTCGTGCAGCGTCGTGACGGGGCGGGAGTCGGGCCGGTGGTGGAGACGAACGTCCCGTCCCAGTCCGGCTCCTCCCTGCGACTGGACCTGCACCGAGACGCGGGGGGCGCGCTCATGCTCGCCTCCGAGGCCCAACCGACCGCTCCGACGCTGCGATACGAGTTGTTCGTCGGCACGTCGAGCGACGGCGGCGCGACGTGGAGCACTCCCTTGCGTCTGGACGAGGGCGACCTCGAGGGGCTGCGTCTGCACCTGGGGATCGCGGCCATCACGGATACGGCGGGACGTTCCTGGGTCACCTGGACCGACAGCCCCGGGAACGGCGGCCAGGCGGTATTCTCGCGGCGGAGCGACGACGGCGGCATGACGTGGAATGCGACGGCGCGCCTCGACCGCGACCCCGCGCCCTGGTCGAGAAGCCCGACGACAGGGGGTCCCGCCTCCACGGCCGCGGTGGACGGCGCGATCGTCGTGGGATTCAGCCGGCTGCGCGCGGGGAACGCCAACCAACAGGCCCTCCTCAACGCCGACGACGTCCTCGACCGCGACCGCGACGGATCTCCCGCGACCGAGGACTGCGACGACGCGAACCCCGATCTCTACCCGGGGCATTGCGGAAACGAGCCCCCCGTCGCCCGCGCGGGCGACGACCAGGTCCTCGAGTGCACCGGGGACCTCGCCGCGACGGCGACCCTCGACGGCTCGGCGTCGAGCGATCCCGACGGCGAGGAGGACCTCGCGTCGTGGATCTGGAGCGAGGGGGGCTCGACGATCGCCGAAGGGAAGGTCGCGACGGCGGGGTTCGCGCTGGGCGCGCACGACGTCGTGCTGACCGTGACCGACCGCGCGGGCGGGAGCGGCGCCGACGACTTGAAGGTCACCGTGCGGGACACGATCGCGCCGACGGGGACGATCACGGCTCCGACCGCGGGACTGTGCTCCGCCGCACCGGTCGCGGTCGAGGCGTCGTTCGGCGACGCGTGCGACCCGTCGCTCGACCTCGCCTACGAGCCCGCGCCCGGGCCGACGTACGCGGAGCACGGGGACCTTACGGTCACCGTGACCGCGACCGACGCCGGCGGGAACGCGGGGAGCGCGAGCGTCGCGTTCACGATCGACACGATCGCCCCCGAGGTCGCCTGGCTCGTCGAGCCCGGTGCCTCGGTCGCCCTTCCCGCGACGGTCCCGATGGCCCTCGTCTTCTCGACGTCGGACGACGACGGCGCGACGGGCGGCGTCGTGCACGAGAAGATCGAGCTCGACGGGTGCTCGATCTTCGACGGATCGACGTACGGCGACGCGGACGGGTTGCTCTCGGACGAAACGATCGCGCTCGACCTCGGCGCGTTGTGCCGGGTCGCGAACGCGTGCTCCAGGAGCGCGCTGAGCGCGCCCGTGCTGGAGCTCAAGGCGACGGACTGCGGGGGGAACGTGGGCTCGGCGGCGCTGTCGCTGAGCGGGCGCGTGGCTCTGAAACCCGGGGTGTGCGGGCGGGACGGACGGCCGGCGACCGCGGTCCGGCCGGAGCGCAAGCCGAGGATCGACGCCCCGACGCCGGCGACCGCCGCGCCTCGGCCGTCGATCCGGCGACGGTAGGGCCGGGTTCTCCCCGGCCCCTTCCGTCTACTTCTTGGCGGCGGCCTTCGGCTTGGCGGCCGCGGCCTTCTGGCGCACGGCCTTCGCCTCGCGGATGCGCTTCTTCACGGCTTCCTTGCGGCGCTTGCGCCGGCGGCGCAGCTCCTTCTTCCGTTCGAGACCCATCGTGACTCCTTCGTCGCGACCCCGAGGGGCGCGTCTCGCCGACATGGGCGGGGGATTATAGACACGCTTGCCGTGGTAACGTCGCGCCCGTGGACTCCCCCCGGGTCAGCGTCGTCATTCCGACCTACAACCGCGAGGACTTCGTCGTCGCCGCGGTCGACAGCGTCCTCGCGCAGACCTGGCCCTCGGTCGAGGTGGTCGTCGTCGACGACGGGTCGAAGGACCGGACCCCCGAGGTCCTGGCTCCGTATGCCGATCGGATCCGCTTCATCCGCCAGCAGAACACCGGGCTCGCGGGAGCGAGGAACGCCGGCTGGCGGGCCTCGAGCGGGGAGATCGTCGGGTTCCTCGACTCGGACGACCTGTGGGACAGGCGCCTGGTCGAGGAGGTCGTCCGGGTCTTCCGCGAGCGCCCGGAGGCCGACGCCGTCGCCCTGGCCGAGCGGGAGATCGATCCCGGCGGGAACGTGGTCGGGGGGATCCACACGAAGCGGACCCCCGGCCCTTGGTTCACCCCCGAGGGGCTGATCGGGCGCGACACCGGGGTCGGCAGCGGCCGTCCCCCCGTCGTGAAGCGGACCGTTCTCGACCGCTTCGGGGGGTTCGACCCGAGCTTCCGGAACTACGCCGTCGACTCGGAGATGTGGATCCGCCTCGCCTTCTCGATCCGCATGACGATCCTCGAGGAGCCGCTGGTCCTGCGCCGGATCCATCCGGGAAACGTCAGCGGCGACCTCGCGCTCGACGCCGAGTACTGGCTCCGGATCCTCGACCGCGTCGAGACCGAGCATCCCGAGTTCACGGCGGCGAACGACGCCCTGATGCGGCGCACGCGCGGAAAGCAGCACCTGAGGATCGGCCGCGAGCTGCTCGCGAGGTCGCGGCACGACGCGGAGCTTCTCGCCCCCGCACGCGCCAATCTCAGAAACGCGATCGCGGAGTGGCCGCGGTTCCACCGCGCGTGGCTCTACTACGTGTGGAGCTGGGTGGCGCCGGATCTCTACGGGAAGTTCCGGGAAGCGGAGGTCCGTAGACGGTAAATAGGGACAGCAACCTATTTCCCGGACCCGTGCGGCGTGTCTCCGAGTCCGGGGAAATAGGTTGCTGTCCCTATTTACCGTACGCCGCGAGGATCTCGTCGATCGAGCGCGTCTTGAACCCGCTCGACTTCCGGCGCTTGTACCCCGACTGCAGGCGCGCCCACGCCGAGAGCGACCGGAAGCGCCAGCCGCCGTGCCGCCCGAAGGCGATCTTGCGCGCGCGCCGCGCGTCGAGATCCCCTCGCCGCTCGAGGTAGTCGGCCGCGGCGAGGAAGCGCTCGAAGTCCCCCGCTTCCGCGGCGTCCCGCAGCCAACCGTGCGCGACGAGCTTCAGCTTGCGGTCCGCGATCGCCGCGACCTCGCGCCGGTCCCCCTCGCCGAGGTTCGGAAGCGACGCGACCCAGTCGGCGAGAACCGTCGCCGAACGGCGAAGCTCCCCGACCGGAAGCGTCTGCGACGCGTTCATCCCCGTCTCGGAGAAGAGAGCTCCCGGACGCGGGTCGACGAAGAAGGGAAAACGCGCGGCCGCCGAGCCGAGGAAGAGGATGTCCCCCATCGGGATCGTCACGAACGCCCCGATCGCGTCGCGGACCTCGCGCCGGAAGACCACCCCGGTCCACACGAAGTGCTCCTCGGTCATGAGGCGCACGCTCTCCCCCGCCTCGTGGCGCCCCGCCCGCCATCCTCCGGGAGGGAACAACCCGTGCGTCCCCCGTCGCACGTCGTACATCACGACCGGCGTCGCGTAGAAGCCGAGGTCGCGATCGCGCTCGAGGACCTCGACGGCGCGGCGGTAGAAGTCCGGGAGCAGCAGGTCGTCGTCCGAGAGGATCGAGAAATACGGCGTGTCCACCCCGTCGACGGCGAACTGGAAGTTCGCGTACGCCCCGAGGTTGTCGGCGTGGCGGTGGAAGCGCACGCGCGGGTCCCGGTCGGCCAGATCGCGGAGCACGGCGGCGGTTGCGTCGTCGGAAGCGTTGTCGCAGACGAAGACCCTCGAGTCGGGCCAGCTCTGCGCGAGGACGCTGCGCACCGCGCGTTCCAGAAGGCGCACCCGGCGGTACGTCGGGATCGCGGCGGTGACGGCGGGCGGCACGGCCGGAAGACTACCACCCGGCCGCGAGCCGTGGCAGACTCGCGCCATGTCGGACATCGAACGCTTCGAGCGCGAGTGCGAGGAGAACGCCCGGCGCATGGCCGCCGACGGGCGGCTGCGCGAGCAGACGCTCGAGTGGATCCTCGCGACGTCGCGTCACAAGTACACCTACAACTTCCGCTGGCTCGGGCTGCCGGTGATCCAGTTCCCGCAGGACATGTTCGCGCTGCAGGAGCTGACGTGGAAGGTGAGGCCCGAGGCGATCGTGGAGACCGGGGTGGCCCGCGGAGGCTCGCTCGTGTTCCACGCCTCGGTCCTCCAGATGATCGGCGGGGACGGCCTCGTGGTGGGGGTGGACATCGACATCCGCCCGCACAACCGCGAGGCGATCGAAGCGCATCCCCTCGCCCCGCGCATCCGCCTGGTGCAGGGCTCCTCCACGGACGCGACCACGCTCGAGCAGGTGCGGGCGCACCTCGGCGCGCGAACGCGGGTCCTGGTCGTGCTCGACTCCAACCACACCCACGAACACGTCGCGCGGGAGCTTCGCGCCTACGCGCCGCTCGTCGCCCCGGGGAGTTATCTCGTCGTCATGGACACGATCGTGGACGACATGCCGAAGTCGTTCTTCCCGGACCGGCCCTGGGGGCCCGGCGACAATCCCAAGACCGCGGTGCGCGAGTTCCTGAAGGAGCATCCGGAGTTCGAGCTCGACCGCGACATCGAGGCGAAGCTCCTGCTGACCGTCGCCCCGGACGGCTTCCTGCGCCGGGTGCGGTGAAGGGGCCGCCATGGAGATCGTTTTCCTCGGCGCCAAGAATCCCGAGACGCTGCGCATGATCCGCGCGATCGGGCGGACCGACCCCGACTTCCGCGTCCGGGGGTTCCTCGACAACGATCCCGCGCGTCACGGGACGTTCGAGGGGTACCCCGTGTTCGGGGGAATCGACGCCCTCACCGACGAGATGATCGCGAGCTGCCGCTTCGTCAACCTGATCACCGGCTCGACGCGGGCGCGGTACGAGACGTCGCGCGAGATGGCGCGGCGCGGCTGCCGATTCGCCAACTTCGTCCACCCGTCCGTGGACCTGGACCTCACCGAGATCGGGACCGGGAACTACCTCCAGGAGCAGGTCATCGTCCAGGCCGGGGCGAAGATCGGGAACAACAGCAGCGTGCACATCGCGGCGCTCGTCGCCCACGAGGTGACGATCGGGCACTCCGTCTTCGTCGCCCACGCGGTGAGCCTGTCGGGGGAGGTCGTCGTGGAGGACGGCGTCTTCATCGGCACCAACGCGACCGTCGTCCCGCGCGTGAGGATCGGCAGGTGGTCCACGATCGGAGCCGGCTCGGTGGTGCTGAAGGACGTCCCGCCCTACTCCGTCGCCGTCGGGAACCCCGCGAAGATCCTCAGGACCGTGGAGCCGATCCACGACTCCGGGGACCCGCTGCGCTGAGCGTCTCGCGGAAGGCCGCGCAGGCGCGCGCCACCTGCTCGCGCGTCAGCGACAGCGCGCTCGGGAGGTTGATCGCGCGGGGGGACAGGTCGTAGGCGACCCGGTTCCTCGCGCGCGCCTGAGCCACGCCCGGCGTCGCGGCGTACGCCGGGAGCGAGCTCAACGGATGGAAGAACGGCCGCGTGTCCACCCCGCGCGCGGCGAGCGCCTTTCCGACCTCGGCCTTGTCGAGGCCGAACCCGTAGTCCCAGACGGCGGTCACCATCCAGTACGCGTTGCGCGTCCCCTCCGGCTCGGCGTTGAGCGTCACGCCGTCGACCCCCTCGAGCTCCTCGCGGTACCAGCCGAAGATCTCGCGCTTGCGCGCGATCAGCTCCTCGAGGCGTTCGAGCTGGGCGAGCCCCAGCGCCGCCTGCAGGCTCGTCATCTTGTATTTGTACGCGACCTCGGTGTTCCAGAAGAGGCTGTCGCCGGGACGTCGCCCGTGGTCCCGGAGGAACAACACCCGCTCGCGGATCGCGTCGTCGTCGGTGAGGAGCATCCCCCCCTCGCCCGTCGTCAACGTCTTGGAGCCGTGGAAGCTGAAGACGCTCGTGGCGCCGAAGCTCCCCGCGGGGCGGCCCCGGTAGGTGGCCCCGGCGGCCTCGGCGGCGTCCTCGACCACCGCGAACCCGCGCTCGGCGGCGAGGGCGAGGATCGGGTCGAGATCGGGCATCCCCCCGTACAGGTCGACGACGAGGAGCCCCTTCGTGCGGGGGGTCACGCAGGCCGCGACCGTCTCCCGGGTGACGCACCAGGTCCCGGGATCGACGTCGGCGAAGACGGGGGTCGCGCCGACGTACGAGATCGGCGCGGCGGTCGCGATCCACGTCGCGTCCGGCACGATCACCTCGTCCCCCGGTCCCACGCCCAGGGCGAGCAGGGAAAGGTGGATCGCCGAGGTGCACGACGGCAGGGCGATCGCGTGCCGCCTCCTCGCGTGCGTGGCGAACGCCCGCTCGAACCGCTCGTGCCAGACGTTGTGATTGCCGTACCAGGCGTGCGTGACGGCGTCGGTCACGTAGTCGATCTCGCGCTGGGTGATCCACGGACCGGCGACGGGGATGCGCTCCATCGGGCTCCTCAGTGGTGGCGCACGCCCCACGCGTAGGGGATCGGATTGTCGAACGGGTCGAGGCGCTCCGATCGGGACGGGTCGTGCGGGTGGGTGCAGCAGTTCGCGACGATGGCGTACGGGTCGCTCATCCCCTTGAACCCGTTCCAGAGTCCCGGGGGAATGACGACGAGGGAGTAGTCGTCGGGACCGAGGAAGAACTCCTCCGTCCGCCCCGACGTCGCGGAGCCCTCGCGGTCGTCGTGCACGACGAGCTTGATCCGGCCGTGGACGCACGCGTAGTGGAGGGTCATCTCGCGGTGCCTGTGCCACCCCTTCACGACGTCCTTGTAGATCGTCGAGAAGTAGATCTCGCCGAACCCGAGGAAGTGCGGGTCGGTCGCCCGCAGCATGTGCAGGATCGTCCCCCGCTCGTCGGGGATGCGGCGCAGCGGGATCACCTTCACGCCCTCGATCACGCCAGGACCTCCTTTCCGACCACGCGCACCTCGGGGACGGGGACGACGAAGACCCCGCCCGCCTCGAGATAGGCGCGTTGCTGCCGGAAGATCTCGTCGGCGAAGTTCCAGGTGAGAAGCAAGGTCGCGTCGGGACGTCGCTCGACCAGCGCCTCGGCCGGGACGATGGGGAGCCGGTTTCCCGGCGTGAGCCGGCCCTGCTTCACCGTGGAGCGGTCGGCGACGAAGTCGAGCAGGTCGCCCCCGATCCCGAAGGCGCTCATGAGGGTCGAGCCCTTCGCGGAGGCGCCGTAGGCGGCGAGTCGCTGCCCCGCGGACTTGCGCCGCCTCAGCTCCCCCGTGAGCGCCTCTCCGAGGGCGCGCACCCGGCGGGCGAAGTCGGCGTAGTACGCGAGGGTCGTCATCCCGCGGCGGCGCTCTTCGTCGAGGAGCGCGCCGACCGACGGCCGGGGGCGGGCCGCTCCCCCGGGGCGGAGGTACACGCGCAGGGAGCCGCCGTGGATCGCATGCCGCTCGACGTCCTCCACCACGAGCCCGTGCCGGTCGAACAGGGCGGTGATCGCGTGCAGCGAGAAGTAGCAGAGGTGCTCGTGATAGATCGTGTCGAACTCGAGGGCCTCGATCATCGTCCCGAGCCACGGGAACTCGATCGCGGCGACCCCTCCCGGCTTCAGGACGGTCGCGATCCCCTCCGCGACCCCGTGGAGATCCGCCACGTGGGCGAGGACGTTGTTCGCGATCACGACGTCGGCGTGTCGTCCCTCCGCGGCCAGACGGCGCGCGACCGCGGCGCCGAAGAACTCGGCGAGGGTCGCGACCCCCCTCCCCTCGGCGACCGCCGCGATGTTGCGCGCGGGCTCGACGCCGAGAACCGGGATCCCCCGTTCGACGAAGTTGCGCAGGAGGTATCCGTCGTTGCTCGCGATCTCGACGACGAGGCTTCGCGCCCCGAGGGATTCCCGGGCCGCGAGGGTCTCGGCCTCCTCGCGGGCGTGGCGGAGCATCGTCTCGGAGAACGACGAGAAATAGAGGTAGTGCCGGAACAGCTCCTCGGGGTCGACCGTCTCGAGGATCTGCACGAGGGAGCACGACGGGCAGAAGGCCAGGGTAAGCGGGAATCGCGGCTCGGGAAGGTCGGCGTCCCCCGGGGCGAGGAGGGCGTTCGCGAGCGGCACCTCCCCGAGCGCGAGGACGGTCGCGAGCTCCCCTCCGCCGCAGACGCGGCACGCGGTGATGCGGCGCATCACGCGCGCATCCCCCCGTGCTGCGCGATCTGCCGCGAGGTGAAGGCGGCGAGGTCGGCGCCGTCGCGCGCGGCGGCGTACCACGCGACCGTCGCGTCGACCGCCTCGGCGGCGCGCCACCGCGGCCGCCACGCCAGGCGCGTCCTCGCCTTCGTCGCGTCCAGGGCGAGGAAGGGAGCCTCGCGCGGCTCGGGCGCGTCGGGGGCGAGCTCCCAGGCGCCCGTCCCCCAGCGCGCGAGCACGCGCTCGGTCAGGTCGCGGACGTTCACGCGGTCGTCGGCTTCCGGGCCGAAGTTCCATCCCTCCCCGAAGCTCGCGCCGTCGGGGCCGAGGAGGGCCAGGGCGAGCGCGCGGTAACCGGCGAGGGCGTCGAGGACGTGTTGCCACGGGCGCACGGCGAGCGGGTTCCGGAGGGCGACCGGTTTTCCCGCGAACAGCGCCCGGACGATGTCGGGGACGATCCGGTCGCGGGCCCAGTCCCCGCCGCCGATCACGTTTCCCGCGCGGGCGGTCGCGAGGGCGACCCCGTGCTCGCCGAATCCCTCCGGGGGGAAAAACGACCGGCGCCACGCCGCGGCCACGAGCTCGGCGGCCCCCTTGCTCGCCGCGTAGGGGTCGTGCCCGCCCATCGCATCGTCCTCGCGATGCGGACGGAAGGTCGCGTGCTCCTCGTAACACTTGTCGGAGGTGACGACGACCACCGCGCAGGGCTTCCCGCGGCGGCGCACGGCGTCGAGGACGTGGACCGTCCCCATCACGTTCGCGTCGAAGGTCTCGACCGGCTCGGCGTACGAGACGCGGACGATCGCCTGCGCGGCCAGGTGGAACACGACGTCGGGATCGGCGGCGGCGCAGGCGGATGCCACCGCCTCGCGGTCGCGCACGTCGCCGTGGACGTGGCGCAGGCGTCGCCTCAGATCGAGCGCGTCGAACAACGCGGGCTCGGTGGGGGGCTCGAGGGCGTAGCCGTGGACCTCGGCCCCTTCGTCGAGAAGGCACGCCGCCAGCCACGAACCCTTGAACCCCGTATGGCCGGTGAGCCACACGCGGCGGCCGCTCAGGCCCGCCACGGCGCCTCCCCGCTCGCCCAGAGATCGCGCAGGATCGTGAGCTCGCGGACCGTGTCCATGCACTGCCAGAAGCCGCGGTGCTCGAAGGCCACGAGCTCGCCGTCGCGCGTCAGGCGGACCATCGGGTCGTGCTCGAGGGCGCAGCGCGGGTCGGCGGACAGGTACTCGAAGATCGCCGGCTCGAAGACGAAGAAGCCGCCGTTGATGAGGCCGGTCCCGACCTGGGGCTTTTCGGAGAACTGCTCGACGCGCCCCCCGTCGAGGATCAGCTCGCCGAACCGCGCCGGCGGATGCACCGCGGTGACCGTGGCGATCCGGCCGTGCCCGCGGTGGAACCGCACGAGCGCGTCGACGTCCACGTCGCACACGCCGTCGCCGTAGGTGAGCAGGAACGTCTCGTCGCGCACGTACCTGCGGACGCGGTGCACGCGGGCCCCGGTGAGGGTCTCCGGGCCGGTCTCGGCGAGGGTGACCGTCCACCCCTGCTCGTCGTGCTCGCCGTGAACGGTCACCGAGCCCGCCCGCCCGAGCTCGACGGTGACGTCGTTGTTCCTCGACTCGTAGCTCAGGAAGTAGTCGCGGATGACGTCGCCCTTGTACCCGAGGCACAACACGAACTCGCGGTGCCCGAAGGCCGCGTAGCGCTTCATGATGTGCCAGAGGATCGGGCGCTCCCCGATCGGCACCATCGGCTTGGGGAGCACCTCGGACTCGGCGCCCATGCGCGTGCCGCGCCCGCCGCACAGGATCACGACTTGCACGCCGCCTCCTCCGTGGCGCCGGATGGTAGCACCGCGCGGATGCGCTTCAGCAGGGTCTCCGCCTCCTCCGCCGGCGCCGGCCGCCAGAACCCGAGCTTCCGTTTCCGGTCGAGCGCGTCCCCCGAATACCGCACGCTCGACACGAGTCTCCCCTCCGCGGTGAAGAAGTGGGTCCGGCCGCGCTCGCCGGGCACGACGAACGTCCCGTGTTTCTCGTCGAAGAGCACCGACCCGGCGTCCGCGCGCCGGGCGTCCTCGAGGGCCATGCGCGTGGGGCGCTCTCCGGACAGGTGGCGCGATTCCGCGTGGCGGGTGCGACGGCCACGGGCCCGCGCGTCGCGCTCGAGACGCCGGGCGAGCCCCTGCAGGATCCCCTCCACGCGCCCCTCCGAACGATCGGCGCGCCGCAGCCCCGCCAGCGCCGCCTGGGCCCATCGGACGGCCCCCCGCCACGGGATGTCGTCCTGGCGCTCCCAGAGGCTCTCGAGGGCGCCTCCCTGCGGCGTGCGGCCGAGGAGATTCAGGCCGAAGCGAGGGGCGCCGTCCCGCGGACGGGACACGCCGACCTGGAAGGTGAGCGCGAGCACCCCGCGTCCCTCCCCGACGCGCACCGGCGTGCGCCAGAACCCCGCCGCCACCTGGCCGACGAGGTCGTACGCGGCCCCGGTGTGGAAGGCGTCGACGAACCGTCCGTGCAACGCATCGCGCCCCAGTACGATCGCGACGAACGCGGGGGGGTCCTCGAAGAGGCGATCGACCTCGGGGTGGCGGCGCTCGAGACAGACCTGGGCGAAGTCCTCCCAGCGGGGCACCCCCGTGGGGGTGTACCCCGCGACGACGTGGCGGGCGGAGGGGGGCTCGCTGTGCTCGCACCCGGGGCCGCCGCAGCGGTGGCAGAAGGCTCTCCCCGGCCGGAAGGCCGCGGCATGTTCGATCGCCTCGTCGAGGTGGCGATCGATCGCGGCCGCCACCGTCCTCGCGAACGACTCCGCTCCGTCCCCCTCGTCGCGCACAGGGATCGGCAGGCGCAGCACCATCCGGTCGAGTTGCGCCTCCACGAGGTGCCCGCCGGCCTTCCGCGCGAGCCGCTCCCGGGCCAGGCGCCGCAGGGCGTCCCAGGCGATCTCCCCGAGGGCGAGCGTGCGGTCGTCCACCTAGCGCCTCGTCATCCTCACGACGGCCTCCCGCTCGACCCCCGCCTCGAGGGTCACCGCGGCGGGATCGGCCGGGTCGAACCCCTCCGCCTCGGCCGTGATCCGGACCGCCCCCGGGGGCAGAGACGGGGTGCGCATCCCGGCCCGGTTGAACGGAAGCGGACCGATCTTGCGCCCCGAGGCATACACCACGGTGACCGTTCCCTTCTCGACCGGGTTCCCCGCCCCGTCCACCACCCGGACGAGGAGGGTCGCCGCCCGATCCAGGACGATCGGCGCGGCCTGGGTGACCGCCGCCGACTCGCCGGGGAGGTACCCGGTCTTGACGACACGGACCGCCTCCGCGGCGGAGTCGGGGAGGCGCCAGAAGCCGTTCGCGTCGGTCACGACGCACAGCAGCGCCCTGCCCTGCGTCGTCAGGCACGCCTCCGCTCCCTCGATCGGGACCCCCTGCCGATCGACGACCGTGCCGGTCATCGCGAGGATCCCGGCCCCGACCCACATCGATGCGATCATGCGGCCTCCGGCCCCCGTAATCCCTACTAGATCAGAGGGCTTTCATTTTTCGATGGAAGTAGTACCATGCGGCGCGTTTGGGCGGGCGAGGTCTCGCGCCGTCCGGTTTTTCGGGATACGCAAGGCCGCCCCGCCTGTTGCGAAGGGCGCCGAAGGGAAAAGGAGAACGTCGGATATGCGCAAGATGTTGGCCGTGGTTCCCGCTGTGCTGGTGCTCGCGATGATGGTCGGCTGCGCCAAGCCGCCGCAGCCCGCGATCGACGCCGCCAATGCCGCGCTGGCGTCTGCCAAGACGGCCGAGGCCGCGGACTACGCTGCGGACTCGCTCAAGGGTGCGGAAGACGCCGTCGCCGCCCTGCAGACCGAGCTGAAGACGCAGGAAGAGAAGTTCGCCCTGTTCCGCTCCTACAAGAAGGCCGAGGAGCTCGCCGCGTCCGCCAAGGCCGCCGGTGAGAAGGCTGCCTCGGACGCCGCCGCCGCGAAGGAGGCCGCGAAGAACGCCGCCACCCAGGGTCTCGCCGAGCTGAAGACCGCGCTCGACGAGGCGAAGATGGCTCTCGACAAGGCGCCGAAGGGCAAGGGGACCCAGGCCGACCTCGAGATGATGAAGAACGACCTCACGGGCGTGGAGTCGGCCGTGGCCGAGGCCGAGAACGCCCTCAATGCCGGCAAGTACAAGGACGCCCAGGCGAAGATCGACGCCGCCAAGCAGACCGTGGCCAACACCAAGTCGGCCATCGATCAGGCGATCGCCGCCAAGATGGGCAAGAAGTAACCTCGATCGCTCGAACCACGGAGGGGCATGGCGCACGGGCGTCATGCCCCTTTGTTTTGTGCGGCCGCTGGCCCCCTCCCTCGATCGCCGCTAACTTAAAATCGCGATGATGACCGAGTCCTTCCTCTCGTCGGCCGAACCCGAGCCGCGGCATCGCCGCCGCTGGCTCTGGGTGTCCCTGGCCATCGCCACCCTCATGCTCGTCACCGCGGCCGTGTGGCCGATCGCCGCGGGACGCACCGATCCGCCGGTCTACGCGCGGGCGGTCGCGGAGAACGCGCTTCGCGAGGCCCGCCGCCTGGGTGCCCAGCGATGGGCGAACGACGTGCTCGTCGCCGCCGAAGCGCAGTGGCGCGCGGCCTCCGCCGAGTTCCGTCGACAGGAATCGAAGTGGTTCCCGCCGCTGCGGGACTACCGCGGCGCCCGCGCCGCGCTCGCCGAGGCGGAGAAGAAGTCGATCGCCGCGCGCGACGCCGCCCAGGTCAACCGCGCCGCCGCGCGCGACGCCGCCCAGGCCGAGCTCGCCCGCGCCGGGGAGATCGTGGAGCTCTCCGCGCGCACCGGCGACGCGGTGCACCTCGTCCCCTACCACCGCCGGCTGCTGCAGAAGTCGAAGATCCAGATGGCCGAGGCGCGGATCCTCTTCGAGCGCGAGGAGTACGCGACCTCCTCCGAGCGCGCGCGCGCCGCGGCGGTCACCGCCGACCAGGTGGCGAGCGGCGCGAAGTCGGTGCTCGGCCGCTTCACCGATCCCGGCCTCATCCGCAACTGGCGCAACGACATCGAGGAGACGATCGCGGCGTCGCGGCGGTCCGGCTCCCCGGCGATCGTCGTGCTGAAGGAGAACCGCCGCCTCGACCTCTACGACAACGGCCGGCTCGTGAAGAGCTACCTCGCGGACATGGGGTACCGGTCGTTCAACGACAAGCTCCGCGCCGGGGACGCGGCGACGCCCGAAGGGCGCTACCGCATCACCTCGAAGCGCGGGACCGGGTCGGCGGCGTATTACAAGGCGTTCGACCTCGATTACCCGAACGCCGCCGACCGCGCGCAATTCGACCGCCTGAAGCGCCAGGGGAAGCTCCCCCGCGGCGCGAAGCTCGGCGGATCGATCCAGGTGCACGGCGAGGGGGGACGAGGGAAGGACTGGACCCGCGGCTGCGTCGCGGTCTCCAACCGGGACATGGACGATCTCTTCCGCCGCGTCGGGATCGGCACTCCCGTGACGATCGTCGGCGGCGACGGGCAGGGGGTCTACGCGAAGCTCGCCCGCCAGGCGGCCTCGACGACGACCTCGGGGACACGTTGATGGGCGAGCGCAGCGACTACGACCTGCTCCGCTCCCGGCTCCGCGCCGAGACGGACGACACCACGCCCCGAGGGGACCGTCGCCGGCTCTGGCCCGCGATCGGCGTCGTCCTGACCCTCGTGGCGATCCTCGGGATCGCCTTCGGCCCGGGGACCGGGTACGCCTTCGCGCCGGTGACCGAGTTCGAGGTGCCGGTGGCGGCGAGCCTCCCCGGCGACGGGGCGGAGCTGCGTCGTCTGCAGGCCAAGCTCGCCAAGGAGAACCGGCAGCTCGCGGCGACGCTCGCGAAGCTCGAGCCCAAGGGGAACTACCTCGTCATCGACCAGACGCAGAACCGCATCTACCTGATGAACGACGGGAAGGTCGTCCACCAGGCGGTCTGCTCCGCGGGCTCCGGGATCGTGCTGAAGGACTCCACGCGCGGGCGGAAGTGGGTCTTCGACACCCCGCGCGGCGTCTTCAAGGTCCGCAACCGGATCGAGGACCCCGTGTGGCGCAAGCCCGACTGGGCGTTCGTCGAGGAAGGGAAACCGATCCCGCGCAATCCCGCGGACCGCATCGAGGCGGGAACGCTGGGCGAATACGCCCTCTACCTCGAGGACGGCTACATGATCCACGGGACGCTTTACGAGCGCCTGCTCGGGCGCAGCGTCTCGCACGGCTGCGTGCGCGTCGGTCGCGACGACCTTCGCGTCTTCTGGAAGGGCACGCAGATCGGAACGCCGGTGTACATCTTCTGATGCGTCCCGCGCTCGCGGCCGTCGCCCTCGCCGTGGCGCTCCCGGCGCTCGCGCAGAAGCCCGCCGTCCCCTCCAAGGACGACGTCGCGAAGCTGCAGCGGGAGACGCTCCTGCTCCGTCAGCAGGCGGAGCTCGCGAAGGGGAAGGAGTTCTACCTCCTGCTCGACCCCGCGGCGCAGACGCTCTCGCTCAACCTGCGCGGCGCGACCCTCCAGACCTGGACCGTCGTCGGCATCGAGGCCGGCGCCCCGCGCGTCGCGTTCGTGTCGCGCGGGCTTCCGGACGAATGGGAGGGGCGGGTCTGGCAGGAGGGCACGCTCGACCCCGAGCGGCCTCTCGACCGGTTCGAGCTCGAGGCGCCGCCGGTGACCGCGGAAGGGACCGAGGTGGCGGTGCCGATCCCGCCGACTCCCGAGGAGAAGTACCCGGTCCCTCCCCGTTACCACATCCGATTCGCCGGCGGCCTGTCGATCGAGGTGATCCCCCCCGGTCGTGCCGAGGAGGCCGGATTCTGGAAGCGGCTGAGTACGGGTTTCTCGACCTGGTGGCACGACTTCCGGCAGGCCGTGTCGAGCGAGCCCGAGGACAAGCTCCGCCTTCGCCTCACCCTCGGGGCGAAGGAGGCCGACTCCCTCTACCGCGCGCTTCCCCCGAACACGAAGCTGATGGTGGTGCCCCCGGCCAGCTAGAAAAATAGGGACAGTCCCTCTTTACGAAAATGGGGACAGCAACCTATTTCCCCGGACCCGAAGACACCGGCTACGGCTCCAGGGAAATAGGTTGCTGTCCCCATTTTCGTAAAGAGGGACTGTCGCTATTTTTCTAGTGTCCCTCCGCGGCGGCGGGGCCTCCGGTGACGAGCTCCTCGCCCGCGACGTGCGACCGGCCCGGATCGCCCTTCGACTCCTTCGACCACTTCTTGATCGGGTCGGGACGGACGCCGCCGATCTCGTAGAGCTTGGCCTTGTCGAAGATCATCAGCTCGCGGGAGTGGCCCACGACGACGTAGGTCTTCGACATGAAGATGGCCTCCTCGGGGCAGGCCTCCTCGCACAGGCCGCAGTAGATGCACCGCAGCATGTTGATGTCGAACTTCTTCGGGAACTTCTCGATCTGGTGGAGCGCGTGCCCCGGAGGGTATTCCCCCGCCTCGATCGTGATCGCGAGCGGCGGGCAGACCCACTGGCACATGTAGCAGGCGACGCACTTCTCGCGCCCCTCCTCGTCCTTCACGAGGGCGGGAACGCCGCGATATCGGTCGCCGAAGACGTGCTGCTGCTCGGGGTACTGGATCGTGTCCTTCTTGCGGAACATGTGCTTGAAGGTGACGACCATCCCCGAGAGGATGCTCGGGATGTAGAACTTGTCGAACAGCCCGTTACGGACGCGCTTCACCTGCAACGGCATCGGTTTCTCCGATCTCGATCTCGACCGCGTCGCCCGCGACGCGCGCGGGGTAGACCCGGACCGAGATCCCCGGGACACGAAAACACGCCCCGCTCGTGACGTCGAACATCCAGCCGTGCCAGGGGCAGATGACACGGCCGTCGTGGAGCGTCCCCTCCCCGAGCGACGCCCCCTGGTGGGGGCAGGTGTCGTCGAGGGCGGCATATTGACCGTCCTTCCGGAAGATCGCCACCTCGAATCCGTCCTCGAGGACGAACCGGCGACCCTCCCCTTCCGCCAGCGATTCCGCCCCCGGGACCCGGACCCAACGTCCCACGCGGTCAGGTCCCTTCGGGGCGGACCAGGTGCCGCTCGACGATCTGGGCGACGTCGAGCACCTGGAGACGCTCCTGCCGGCCGGTCTCGTTCGCGCCGTCGGCGAGCATCGTCATGCAGAACGGACACCCGGAGGCCACGACGCCCGCCCCGGTCGCGGCCGCCTCGCCGATCCGCTCGTGGTTGACCTTCGTGCCGAGTTTCTCCTCCATCCACATCCGCGCTCCCCCGGCGCCGCAGCAGAACCCGCGCTCGCGGGAGCGGGGCATCTCGACGAGCGCGAGCCCGGGGACCGCCGCCAGCGCCTCCCGCGGGGCGTCGTATTCGCCGTTGTGCCGGCCGAGGTAACACGAGTCGTGGTAGGTGACCGCGCCCAGGGCCGCCCCGTCCTGCAGGCGGATCCTCCCCGCTTCGATCAGCTCCGCGATCACCTGCGTGTGGTGGACGACCTCGTAGCGGCCGCCCAGCTGCGGGTACTCGTTGAGGATCGTGTTGAAGCAGTGCGGGCACTGCGTGACGATCTTGCGGAAGCGCGACTTGTACCCGTCGAGCGTGGCGATGTTCCCCTGCGCGAGGATCTGGTAGAGGTACTCGTGCCCGGAGCGCCGGGCGGGATCCCCCGTGCATTGCTCCTCGGGGCCGAGCGCCGCGAACGACACCCCGGCGGCCTTGAGGATCGTCGCCGTCGCGCGGGCGACCTTCTGGCCGCGGGCGTCGAACGCCCCGGCGCACCCGACCCACAGGAGATACTCGACCTCGCCGTCGATCTCCCCGAGCATCGGGATCCCGAGCCCGTCCGCCCAGTCGCCGCGCGCCGTCGCCGGCTGGCCCCAGGGATTCCCCGACTTCTCGAGGTTGCGGAAGGCGGTGCCGAGCTCGGTGGGGAACGCGCTGTCCTCGAGGACGAGCTTGCGGCGCATCCCGACGATGCGGTCGACGAACTCGATGAAGAGAGGGCACGCCTGCTCGCAGGCGCGGCAGGTCGTGCACGACCACAACACGTCCTCGTGGATCACCCCGCCCGGGAGCACCGGGAGCTCGACTCCCTGCTTCGGCCGCATCCCCGCGAGGACGGGGAGGATCGGCAGGAGCGCCTCGCGCATGTCCTCGTTGATCTTCTTCGGGTTCAGGGGCTTGCCGGTGGCGAACGCCGGGCAGGCCTCCTGGCAGCGGCCGCATTCGGTGCAGGAGTAGACGTCGAGGTAGTCCTTCCAGCGCAGGTCCTCGAAGCCGCGGACGCCGAACTTCTCCGCCTCCGCGGCCTTCTCGATGTCCATCGCCGGGAGCGAACCGGTGTCGAGCCGGCGGAAGATCACCGACGGAAGCGACGTCACGACGTGGAAGTGCTTCGAGACCGGCAGATAACACAGGAACCCGAGGAGCGTGACGAGGTGCAGCCACCACATCGAGCCGAAGAGGATCCCGTCCGGGGGCGAAGGGAGCCAGGCCATGCCGAGATCGGTCAGCATCAGCGTGCCGATCAGCGAGAGGATCAGCGCCGCGTCCCACGAGGGGGTCAGTCGCTTCGGGCGGATCGCGACGCGGCGGAAGGCCGCGCTCGCGACCATCGCCAGCACCGCCACCTCGAAGAGGTCCCGGACGACGGCGTAGCCGGAGCCGAGCGGGTCGTCCGGCCCGAAGAACGGGAGGAAGACCGGGCGGCGGAACAGGCCCGACAACACGAAGTGCAGCGTGTTCAGGGCGACCGCGAGGAACCCCCAGAAGATCAGCGCGTGCATGATCCCCGCGAGGCGGTACCCCGGCGCGAGGATCCGGCGCTGGCCGACGAAGTGGGTCGCGACCCCGAGGAGCCGCTCGCCCCAGCGGTCGAGCCGGTCGATCGGCTGCGCGTTCAGGAGCAGGCGGACCCTGGCGATCATCAGCCAGGCGAAGGTGCCGACGGCCCCCAGCACCAGCACGAGGAACGCGGCATATCCGGCGGTCGACGCAGTCGGAAACACGGGGGTGCCCTCAACAAGCAGCGGATGATAGCCGGGATGAGAAAATGGGGACAGCAACCTATTTCCGGGAAGGGTTCACACCCCTGCGCAACGTGAGACTACGGAGCATCGGGACACCGGCCTAACCCCTTCCCGGAAATAGGTTGCTGTCCCCATTTCACCGCAGGACGAGCAGATCGGCCCTCGGGTTGGCCCGGATCACGCGCACCTCCACCCGTTCGCCGGCCGCCGCGGCGAGCCCCGGCACGACCTCCTCGGTGCACGTCGCGTCGAGCAGGACGACGGGGCGCGGCTGCGTCTCCACGACGATCCCCTCGAGGATCGACCCGGTGCGCTCGGCGAACCAGCGGAGCATCCAGTAGCGGTCCCGCGAGCGTTCCGCGCGGCGGGCCTCGGCCTCGGCCCGCTCGGTCGTCGCCGCCACGCGCTGGAGCGCCGGAGCGTCGTACGGAGGACGCTCCCCGCGCAGCGCCGCGCCGATCTGCCGGTGCGCCACGAGGTCCTGGTAGCGGCGCAGCGGGGAGGTCGCCTGGGCGTACGCCTCGAGTCCGAGGGCGTAGTGGCGCCCGGGGGTCAGCCCCGCCTCGCCTCGCCGGAGCAGCCGTCGCACCGAACGGACGACGCGCGGGTCGACCACGGGCTCCGAGAGCTGCGGCAGCCGCCCCTCGGGCGGGGCCTGGCGCCGGTAGATCGCGGGGATCCCGCGCTCCGACGCGAAGCGCGCCGCGAGCTCCCCCGCCAGGACCATCGCCTCGCTGACGAGTCGGTGCGCGGGGGTCCCCGTGTCGCGGCGCTCGAGGACGAGGGTTCCGTCCTCGGCGACGACGATCTCCGTCTCGACCGCGCGCAGGCGCACCGCCCCCGCTCTCGCGCGGAACCCCTCGCGAAGGTCCGCCGCCGCGAGGAGCGCGCGCAGGTCGGCCGCGGCTCGCCCCGAGCCGTCGACGATCGACGCGTCGGCCGCCTCGTAGTCCAGGCGCGCCGCCACCTTCACGATCGACCGGACGACGCGCCAGTTCCCGATCGAGCCGTCGCCGCCGACCTCGGCGAGGAAGCTCAGCGCCGGGCGTTCCTCGCCGGGGACGAGGCTCGCGGCCCGCTCGGAGATCGCCGGGGGGAGCATCGGCAGCCGCGCGTCGGGGAAATAGAAGGTCGTCCCGCGCGCGATCGCCTCCAGATCCACCGGATCGCCCGGCGCGACGAACGCCGCCGGGTCGGCGATGTGGACCCCCACGCGGAACCCGCCGTCGTCGAGGCGCTCGACCGAGAGCGCGTCGTCGACCTCGCGGGTGCGCGGGCCGTCGATCGTCCAGACGACGAGCGACACGAGATCCTCCCGCCCGGCGCGCGGGAAGCCGCGCTGCGCCGCCTCGTCGGCGGCGCGGAGCACCTCGTCCGGGAACCCCAGCCGCAGCCCGTACCGCCGGACGTCGAGGTTCTCGTCGTCGTCCTCGAAGACGCCCACCCGTCGCAGGAGGCGGAACGCCGCCTCGTGCGCCCGGTCGTAGGCGATCCCAGAGGCCTCGATCGCCTCGCGGGCGACGTCGCGCTCCTTCTCGTCGGCCTCGTCGCCGTCGAGGGCGACCGCCTCGAGGGCGGAGAGGTAGCGGCGCTCGACCTCGGAGCCCTGCGCGACGTACGGCTCCCCCGCTCCGGCGCGACGCAGCGCCTCGAGGGCGGCGCGTTTCTCCTCCCCGCGACGGGCGGAGCGACGGTTCTGGTCGAGGATCTCCTCGACCGCCTCGGGCTCGCGCGCCTGCCACCCTTCGGGGCGCCGGATGAAGTGGACGCCGTCGCCGACGAGGGCGACGACGAGTGCCGCGCGCGCCTCCCCCGTCCTCCGCCCGACCGCGAGGTCGGCAAGGTCGCTCTCCGACCACGCGACCCCCGAGCCGCGCGCGAGATCCCACACCGTCGCGACGTCGATCGCCGCCGCCTCGGCGCGCGCGCGCGCCTCGACGAGCGCGACGCGCTCGGCGGCCGCCCGGCGATCCTCGAGGGACTTCCCCGGAGCGCGCCCCGACGGCTCGACGGCGAAGGCCAGGCGCGCCTCCGGCACGCGGTCCTCCCGGCCCGAGGATCCGATGAGCGAGACGCGCTGCTTCTCGTCCCCCGCGTAGACGGCGAAGGCGATCTCGCCGCCGCGCCACCAGGCGACGATCGCGCCGGGGGCGATCCCCTCCCTCACAGGCGCCTCAGCACCGACTCGACCCCGCGGGCGAGCCCGGCGAGATCGGTGGCTTCCGCGACGGCGTCGACGTGGGGGAGGTAGGCGGCGAGCGCCGAGTCCGCGGTCCCCCAGCGCGATTCGGGCTCGGGGACGAGCCAGAGGACCGCGCGGCAGCGACGGGCGAGATCCCCGAGCGCCCAGTCGAGCGGGTCGTACCGGTTCGTGCGGGCGTCCCCCAGGACGACGAGGATCGTGTCCCGTCCCGCGGGGCGCAGCTTCGAGGACGCCAGGGCGTGAAGCGCCCGACCGTAGTCGCTCGCCGCGTCGAGGTTGAGCCCGGACAGCCCCTGGAGCACCTGCGCGAACGTCGCGCGCGACGAGCGTTTCCAGCGCGCGACCGCCTCGGTCGCGTCGACCGGCCGGTCGACGAAGGCGACGATCCGCGCGCGCCTTCCGGGCTCGAGGAACTCCGAGGCGATCCACAGGAAATACCCGGCCGCGCGCGCGACCGACCACGAGACGTCCACGAGCAGGACGACGCGCGTGGGCCGGGGCCGCGGCCGGCGCCACGGGAGCTCGAACGGGATCCCCTGGTGGCGGAGATTGCGGCGAAAGACCAGGCGCACGTCGAGCCGACCGCGCCGCGCCTCGCGTGTCCTGCGCGAGGCGCGCAGGCGGATTGCCTCCACGATCCGCGGGAGCATCCGCGCGAGCTCGCGATCCTCCTGCTCGGAGGCGCGAGGGGAGAGGGCGCGGTGCAGCGGGTCCGTCGCATCCCCGCGCTCGCGACGGCGGACGGGGGCGCGGGAGCGGCGCCGCTCGCGCAGCGCCTCGAGGGTCCGGCGCACCTTCTCGCGCGGGTCCTCGCGGCGCTCGGCCGCCGGTTTGCGCCCGCCGCGCCGGTCGGGATCGGGGGGCCGGCGTCGCGTCGTGCGCGGATCGGGCCGTCCCGTCCCGCGGCGCTCCCCCTTGCGGTCTCCCACGGCGCCCTCGGGGGGGACGAAGAACGCGTCGAACACGCGGTCGAGGATCGCGACGGCGCGCCGGTCCTTCGCGAGGGTGGCGCGCAGCACGGCGCGCACGCGCGCGCGGTCCTCGATCCCGACGGCGTCGATCGCGCGGGCCGCGTCGAGCAGCTCGGACGGCGAGGCGGACAGTCCTTCGGCGCGCAGGGTCTCCGCGAACCGCGCGAGGGCGGGATTCACCGGAAGCGCTGCGGATCGGCGAGGACGCGCTCGAGGTCCTCGCGGTTCTTGAGGAGGGCGCCGAGCGTCTTGCGGAGAGCGGCGGAGGACAACGAATCGGCCCCGACCGCGGCGAGCGCGAGCGCCCAGTCGACGACCTCCGCGATCCCCGGCGCCTTGCGCAGCTCCGCCTTCCGGAGCGCCTGCGCGAACCTGACGATCCGGTCGGCGAAGGCGACCGACAGGCCGGGGACGCGGGACTCGAGGATCCGCGTCTCGTCCTCGAGCGACGGGTAGTCGACGTAGTGGAACAGGCACCGGCGGCGCAGCGCGTCGGAGAGCTCGCGCGTGTCGTTGCTCGTGAGGATCGCGCGCGGCCGCCGCTTCGCCCGGAGCGTGCCGAGCTCGGGGATCGACACCTGCCAGTCCGACAGCACCTCGAGCAGGAACGCCTCGAACTCCTCGTCGGAACGGTCGACCTCGTCGAGCAGGAGCACGACCGGCTTCTCGGCGAGGACCGCCGCGAGCAGGGGCCGCGGGAGCAGGAAATCGCGGGAGAAGAAGGCGTCCGTCTCGCGCCGGAGCAGCACCACCGCGTCCTCGAGGCTCCGGGCGCCCTCGAGGAGCTGCGAGGTCTTGTCGCGCAGGAGCTGGGCGTAGAGCATCTGCTTGCCGTACGACCACTCGTAGAGGGCCTTGGCCTCGTCGAGCCCCTCGTAACACTGCAGCCGCACGAGCTCGGCGTCGTGGTACGCGGCCCACAGTTTCGCGATCTCGGTTTTCCCCACGCCGGGGGGGCCCTCGAGGAGCAGCGGCTTCCCGAGCGTCTCCGCGAGGTGCAGGGCCACCGCGGTCTCCTCGGCGCACACGAACCCGTGCTCGAGGAACGCGGCGCGGATCGCCTCGGGGGAGGTCACGGCGCGGCCCGGCGGGCGGCCGCCGCGGCCAGGCGGCGGAAGGCCGGGTTGTCCGGGTTGAGCATCGTCGCCAGGCGCGCGTGTTCGGCGGCCTCGGCGAAGCGCTTCTCGTGCATCAGCGCCGCCGCCAGCGTGCCCCGCGCGAGGGCCCAGGTCGGACGCCGCGCGACCGCCGTCTCGAGCTCGGCGATCCCCTCCCGGGTCTTCCCCATCTGCAGGTAGGTCGTGCCGAGCGCCATCGCGTAGGTTCCGAGGTCGGGGAGGATCTCGCGCGCCGTCCGGAGCTCGGCGACCGCCTCGTCGAGCTTCCCGCGCTCGCGCAGCAACACGCCGAGGTCCAGACGCGTGTCGCCGTGCCGGGGCGCGACGCTCAACACGCGCCGCAGCGTCTCGATCGCCTCGTCGTCCCGCCCGAGACGCATCAGGCAGGTCGCGATCCGCCGTTGCGTGTAGGGGGCGAACGGGCTCGCGGGGTTCGATCCCGCGTAGGCCCGATAGAACGCCAGCGCCGCCTCCCAATTCTGGTTGAGCCAGTGCCGGTCCCCTTCGAAGAGGTCCGCGGCGGCGAGCGTGGGGTCGCGCCGGACCGCTTCGGCGAACGCCTCGACCGATCCGCGCTCGTCCCCCCGCCCGCGCAGCACCCGCGCGAGGGCGTACCAGGCGCTGCCGTCCTCGGGATCCGCCGCGGTCCGCTCGCGCCAGGCGGACTCCGCCGCCGCCGCGTCCCCCGCGGCGACGAGCGCCCCCGCCGCCCCGCGTCGCGCCATCGCCTCGAGGCCGCCGCTTCCGGGCTCGCGAAGCGCGCGGTAGACGGCGGGACCGATCCAACGATTCTCCGGCGGGAAATACCCTCCGATCGTCGACAGCGAGATGGTCGCGACGTCGGCGCGCACACCCTTCGCGGCGAGGGTCTTCAGGATCGCCTGCGGCGCGGCCCACGGCCGCTCCGTGACCTCCTGCGAGGTCGCCGAGCGGGTCGTGAAGTAGTCGAGGTCGAGGTCGAGGAGCACCGGCTCGTCGATCCTCGGGAGGTCGGCGAGCTCGCAGACGGTCACCGGAACGCCGAGCAGCGTCCCGCGCAGCGTGCGCCCCTCGAACCGGAACTCCTGGGCCTCCTCCACCGACGTGCCGTGCATCTTGCCGAACAGGACCTCCCGCGCGAACTCGACTCCGGCCTGCCGGTCGGCGAGCGTCCCGTCGGGGACGACCCAGTAGTACTCGCGGACGAGGCCGAGACGCACCGCGGGGTAGATGAAGTTCCAGATGCCGAAGCGGCTGAGCGTCGTGCCGTCGACGGCGTACGGATGCAGCTCGAGCCCCGGGAGGTCCTGCGGACGCGCCGCCGCGAGGCGCGCGATCGTGTCGTCGGGGAGCCAGTCGAAATCGGCGTGCCCGTCGAGGTGCACGAGGATGCGGTCCCGGACCTCCGCGGCGCGCCATTTCACGAGCGACGAGGAGTGGTTCTCGAAGAGGTGGACGAGCGGGACGGCGGACTCGCCGGGAACTCCCGAGGCGCTCGAGCCGACGGGCGTGCTCCCGCCGCCGCATCCCGCCGCGAGGAGGAGCGAGGGCAGGACGAGCCGGGGGGAAGGTCGCATCACGGCCGCCGAATATACGGGGCCGCGAACGGATCCGCGAGGCCGTTCCAGGGACCGTCCTCGACCCCCTTCGTGAGGAACACGACCTTGAACCTCCGCCCCATGCCGTCGGGGTGGATGAGCTCCATGGCGCGGCGGCGCGCGCGGACGCGGTCGACACGGCCGTGATCCCGGGGATCGGCGTCCTCGAACGCCTCGAGGATCCCGTTCGCGATCAGAAAACGGTCCTGCGTCGTCGTCCCCGCCCAGCCGAGCCCGAGCGCCTCCGCCGCGGCGCGAAGGGCGGAGAGGTTCACGTGCGCGGTGAGGTCCTGCTCTCCGACCGCCTCGAGGAACGACTCGTTCGTACGGTGGCGGGAGTACGCCAGGAGCGTCCCCCGCGCGTGCGAGCGGTCGTAGAGCTCCTCCGCCTCGTACCCGTAGTCCACGAGGACGAGGAGGGCCCGCAAGAACGGCCGCTGCATGGCGTCGAGAACGGAGAACAGGGCCGGGCAACACTCCGCCTCGTCCCCCTCTTCGGGGGCGGCGCCCCACCGCTCGGCGAACGCGCGTGCCTGCGGGGTCGGCTCCCCCTCGATCTCGACGAACGCGTCCTCCCCGAGGCCGACGAAGACCTCGACGAGCCTCCCCTCCCGGCGGCGGACGCGGTGGACGGGAAGGGCGTCGAACAGCTCGACGGCGACGCCGAGCCCCTCGAGGCCCGAGCCGAGATCCTCGGGTCGCGCGACGGCGCGCGCCTGCGGGAGCAGGGCGCGCGCGGCCTCGCGCATCCCCGCGCTCGAGTCGACGAGGCCGGGGCGCAACCGCGCTCCGAGCCCGGCGGCCTCGACGACGTCCCGCGCGAGCGTGCCGCGCCCGGCCCCGAACTCGACGTAGGCGATCGGATCCGGCGCGCCCAGCCTCGCGTCGACCTCGGCGAGTTGGCGCGCCACGCAGCGCCCGAAGAGGTCGCCCAGATCGCTCGAAGTGTAGAAATCGCCGCCGGGGCCCAGGCGTTTCGCCCCCGCCGCGTAGTAGCCGTGCTCGGGATGGTGGAGCGCGAGTTCCATGAACCGCGCGAAGGTCATGGGACCCGCCGCCCGGATCTCCTCCGCGATCGCGAGGGCGAGCTCGCGGTTCCCGGTCAGGCGGCCCCCGCCGCCTTGTCGCGGGCGGCGCGCGAGGCGAGCTGCGACGCGCTGGGGAGCCCCTTGACGATCTTGCGCTGGATCTCGAGGACCGCCTCGATCAACGCCTCGGGGCGCGGCGGGCAGCCGCTGATGTAGACGTCCACCGGGAGGATCTCGTCGACCCCCTGGACCACGGAGTACGACCGGTACATCCCCCCCGAGGAGGCGCACGCCCCCATCGCGATGACCCATCGGGGCTCGGGCATCTGGACGTAGATCTTGCGGACGGCGGTCGCCATCTTCTTCGTGACGGTGCCGGAGACGACCATGAGGTCGGCCTGGCGCGGGGAGAACCGGAGCGCCTCGGCGCCGAAGCGGGCGAGGTCGTAACGCGGCCCGACCGTCGCCATCAACTCGATCGCGCAGCAGGCGAGCCCCATCGGCATCGGCCAGAGCGAGTGCTTGCGCCCCCAGTTCACGAAGTCCTGGACGCTGGTCAGGTAGGCGGTGTCCTTGATGTCCTGCCAGCCCTCCGGGCGCTGCCTCAGGATCTTGAGCGGATCTTCGAGCATCCCGACGGTCCTCCGGTGCGGGTCGAGGGGCGACATCCTATCAGTTGACGCCTTTCGAGGGGGTCCGCTACAGTGCCGCCTTCGTCCGACCCCCCCTCGTTATCAGGGTTTTTGGAGGATTTAGCTCGTGGCGCAGTCCGGACCCGCGTTCGACGTCACGATCATCGGCACCGGCCCGGGCGGCTACGTCGCCGCGGTGCGCGCCGCCCAGCTCGGCCTCAAGACGGCGGTCGTGGAGATGGCCGCGCTCCCGGGAGGGACGTGCCTCCACTGGGGGTGCATCCCGACCAAGGCGATGCTCAAGACCGCCGAGGTCATCGAGTCGGCCCGGCACGCGTCGGCCTTCGGCGTGAAGGTCGCCCCCCCCGAGCTCGACCTGGCGGGGATGCACAAGTACAAGGACAAGGTCGTCCTCTCGAACGCCAAGGGGGTCGAGTACCTCTTCAAGAAACACGGCGTCACCGTCCTCGCGGGCCGCGGCACCCTCGCGGGGAAGGGGAAGGTGAAGGTCACGGCCAAGGACGGCTCGACGCAGACGGTCGAAACGAAACACGTGATCGTCGCGACCGGCTCGGCGATTCGCGGCCTTCCGGGGGTCGAGTTCGACGGCAAGCGCATCCTCAACAGCGATCACGCGCTGACCCTCGGCCAGGTGCCGAAGTCGATGATCGTCCTGGGCGCCGGAGCGGTGGGCGTCGAGTTCGCATCGATCTACGCGACCTTCGGGGCGAAGGTCACCGTCGTCGAGCTGCTCCCGAGCCTCATCCCCCTCGAGGACGCGGCCCTGGGGAAAGAGCTCGAGCGGGCGTTCCGGAAACGCGGCCTCGAGATCCACACCGGGACGAAGGTCGAGACGGTCGTCTCCGGCAAGGACGGGGTGAAGGTCCACGCGACCAAGGACGGCAAGGCCGTCGACCTCGAGGCCGAGGTCCTGCTGGTCGCGATCGGCCGTCGCCCCCTCACCGAGAACCTCGGCCTCGAAGGGACCGGCGTGAAGGTGGACCGCGGCTTCCTCGAGGTCGACGGGATGATGCGCACCGGCGAACCCGGCGTGTACGCCATCGGCGACATCGTGAAGACGCAGGCGCTCGCCCACGTCGCCTCCCACGAGGGGATCGTCGCGGTCGAGCACATCGCGGGGAAGACCCCCCACGCCGTGGACTACGACAAGATCCCGTCGTGCACCTACTGCAACCCCGAGGTCGCCTCGGTCGGCCTCTCGGAAGCGGAGGCGCGCAAGCGTGGGTACGACGTGGTCGTCGGGACCTTCCCGTTCTCCGCGATCGGGAAGGCGAAGATCCTGCAGGAGACCGGCGGCTTCGTGAAGATCGTCGCCGAGAAGAAATACGACGAGGTCCTGGGCGTCCACATCATCGGCCCTCACGCCACGGAGCTGATCTCCGAGGCGACCGCCGCCCTCAGCCTCGAGGCCACCGCCGAGTCGCTCTTCCACGCGGTCCACGCCCACCCCACGCTCGCCGAGGCGCTGGGCGAGGCCGCGCTCGCGACCCACGGACGGCCGATCCACATCTGATCCGCATTCCACCGAGGAGAAGCGATGCGCGTCGACGTCGTGATGCCCCAGATGGGCGAGTCCATCGCCGAGGGCACGATCACCCGCTGGATCAAGAAGGTCGGCGACTCCGTCCAGAGGGACGAGCCGCTGTTCGAGATCTCGACCGACAAGGTCGACGCGGAGATCCCCTCCCCCGCGGCCGGCGTGCTCGTCGAGATCAAGAACCAGGAAGGGGAGACGGTCCCCGTGAACCAGGCCGTCGCCGTTCTCGAGACCGACGCGACGGCGGCGGCGAGCGCTCCCGCGCCGGCCGCGGTCGCGGCCGCGGCCGCCCCCGCACCGAAGGAAGAGCCGAAGCCGGCCCCCGCGGCGGCTCCCGCACCGGTCGCCGCCTCGACGCCGGCCGCCCCGGCGGGCGAGGGATCGTTCGTCTCACCCGTCGTCCGCAAGATCGCCGCCGAGGCGGGGATCGACCCGTCGATCGTCCCGGGAACGGGCGCCGGCGGCCGCGTCACCAAGAAGGACATCCTCGACTACCTCGCGAAGGGCGGGCCGAAGGCGGCCCCCGCGGCGAAGCCCGCTCCGGCGGCGTCTGCCGCTCCTGCGGTGAGCTTCGCCCCCGGCGCGCGCGTCGAGCGCCAGCCGATGTCGGCGATGCGCAAGAAGATCGCCGAGCACATGATCGAGTCGCGCCGGACCTCGGCCCACGTGCACTCCGTGTACGAGGTCGACATGACGCGCGTGGTGAAGCTGCGCGAGAAGTTCCGGGGGATCTACGAGTCCCAGCACGGCACGCGCCTGACCATGACCCCGTTCTTCGTGAAGGCGGTCTGCCACGCCCTTCGCGCGTGGCCGGTGATCAACGCCTCGATCGAAGGGGACGAGATCGTCTACAAGAAGGACCTGAACATCGGGATCGCCGTCGCGCTGGACTGGGGGCTGATCGTCCCGGTCATCCGCAACGCCGACGACCTGTCGATGGCGGGGCTGTGCAAGCGGGTCAACGATCTCGCCGAGCGCGCCCGCACGAAGAAGCTCAACCCCGACGAGGTCCAGGGGGGGACGTTCACGATCACGAACCCCGGACCGTACGGGAACCTCTTCGGCCTTCCCATCATCAGCCAGCCGCAGGTCGCGATCCTCGGCACGGGCGGGATCGAGAAGCGCCCGGTCGTGATCGACGACGCCATCGCCATCCGCTCGATGATGTACATGGCGATGAGCTACGACCACCGCCTCGTCGATGGCGCCGTCGCCGACCAGTTCCTCGCGATGGTCAAGAAGTACCTGCAGGAGTTCGACGAAGCCCAGCTGTGAGGCTTCCCCCGCTGATCGTGCGATGGCTCGGCCGCGTCCCCTACCGGGACGCGGCCGGCCTTCAGGAGCGCCTCGTCGAGGCGATCCGCGCCGGAAGGTCCCCCGATCACCTGCTGCTCCTCGAGCACGAGCCGGTCGTCACCCTCGGCCGGTCGTCCCACGCCGGGAACCTCCTCCTCTCCCCCACCGAGCTCGCCGCGCGCGGCATCGAGGTCCACGAGTCCGGTCGCGGCGGCGATGTCACCTTCCACGGCCCGGGCCAGCTCGTCGGGTATCCCGTGATCGGGATCCGGGAGGACCGTCGCGATCTCCACCGCTACCTTCGCGACCTCGAGGAGGCGCTGATCCGAACCGCCGCCTCCTTCGGGATCGAGGCGACGCGTTCGCCCGGCCGGACGGGGATCTGGGTGGGGGACGAGAAACTCGCCGCGATCGGTGTGCGGGTCTCGACGGGATGGATCGCCTGGCACGGGTTCGCCCTGAACGTCGGCTCCGACCTCGCGGGATTCGAGACGATCGTGCCGTGCGGGATCGCGGACAAGGGGGTCACCTCGATCGCGCGCCTGACCGGGAGTTCTCCCGACCTTCGCGAGGTCGCCGCGAGCGCCGCCCGGCACGTTGCGGACGTGCTGGGGTTCGAGCCGTTCGCCTCGGGGGTCACGGGGGAGGGATTGGCGATTCCCCCGCCCTCCCCGTTATCCTCCCCGCCCCGGAGGGCCCCGTGAGCGAGCCGCGACCCAAGCGCCCGGAGTGGCTGAAGATCCAGCTCCGCACCGACGAGAAGTTCCGCGAGCTGCGCGGGATGGTCGACGAGCTGCGCCTCAACACCGTCTGCGTCGAGGCGCGTTGCCCGAACATCTACGAGTGCTGGAACGCCGGCACGGCGACCTTCATGATCCTCGGCGACACCTGCACGCGCTTTTGCGGCTTCTGCAACGTGAACAGCGGGAAACCGGTCGCGGGGACCGATCGCGGGGAGCCGGTGCGCGTCGCCCATGCGGTCGCCCGCCTGAAGCTCAAGCACGCCGTGATCACGAGCGTCGACCGCGACGACCTTCCCGACGGCGGCGCCGACCACTTCCGGCAGGTGATCGAGGCGATCCGCGCGAAGCTCCCCACCTGCGCCGTCGAGGTCCTCACTCCCGACTTCAAGAACAAGGACGGCGCGCTCGACGTCGTCCTCTCCGCCCGCCCCGAGGTCTTCGCCCACAACGTCGAGACCGTCCCGCGCCTGTACAAGACCGCGCGCAAGGGATCGAGCTACCGCGGCTCGCTCGGTGTGCTCGAGGCGGCCGCGAAACGCCGCGACGCCGACCTCGCGGGGATGCGGGTGAAGTCGTCGATCATGGTGGGGCTCGGCGAGCGCGACGAGGAGGTCCTCGAGACGCTGCGCGACCTGCGCGCCGCGGGGGTGGACGTCGCGACGATCGGGCAGTACCTCCGCCCGACGCACAAACACCTCCCCGTCGACCGCTTCGTCACCCCCGAGCAGTTCGCGGCCTTTCGCGACGCGGGGATGGGGATGGGATTCCTGCACGTGGAGTCGGGACCGCTCGTGCGCTCGTCCTACCACGCCGAGCGGCACCGCCCCGATCCGTCGCCGTCAGGGCTTCGCGTCCTGGCCTGACTCCGGCCCCGGCATCACCTGAGGCGGCATCGGTTTCCCCTCGAGCACCGCGACGACGTCGGCTCTCATCCCCTCGACCGTGACGGGGTCGGCGCCGACGTAGCGACGGAGGACGCGGCCGTCCTTCCCCACGAGAAACGTCGTCGGGAGGAGCGTGACTTCCTTCCACGCGCGCAGGGTCGCGGTCGTGGGGTACAGCACCGGGTAGTCGGCGCCGAGCTCTTTCAGGAACGCCGCGACGGGGTCTTGCCGGGACTGCTCGAAGACGACGCCGACGACGCGGAACCCGTCCTTGCGGCGCTCGCGCCAGAGGGTCTGGATCGCCGGGATGTCGATCCTGCACGGGACGCACCCGGTCGACCAGAAGTGGACCAGGGTGAGCTTCGCCCCGCTCCACGCGACGGTGTGGAGCGGCGCGTCGTTCATCGCTCCCTGAAGCTCGGGGACCGGATCTCCGGGGGCGAGGGCGAGCCCCTGCGCGCGCGCGGGGAGCGCGAGGAGAACGACCGCGACGTTGAGGAGGATGAGGATGGAGCGGGAAACCGGACTCGAACCGGCGACCCCGACCTTGGCAAGGTCGTGCTCTACCAACTGAGCTATTCCCGCATTCCAGGTGCGATTCATGCCGAACGAAGCCGAGACTCTAGCGAAACCCGCGGGGATCGTCAACAGGACCTCCTCCGGCCCCGGTCGTCCCAACCGGGGCGGAAGGCGTCCGGAAGGTGACGGATCTCGGCCCCGGAACCATGCGCCACGACCTCGACGACGTCGAATCGGCAGGGGCGGTCCTGCGCGTCCCGCTCGACGAGGTACCACGTCGCCAGGGTCGCGAGACGGCGTCGCTTTCCGGCGGTGACCGCTTCGGCCGGGGTCCCGAATCCGTCTCCTCCCCGTGCCTTCACCTCGACGAAGACGAGGACCTCGCCGTCCTCCGCGACGAGGTCGATCTCCCCCGCCCGGCAGCGCCAGCGGCGCTCGATCACGCGCATCCCCGTCGCCTCGAGGTGTCGGGCGGCCGCCTCCTCCCCCTCGAGACCCAGCGCGTGCCGGGGATCGATCAAGGCGCCTCGGGGGCCGGGGCGACCGGCCGGCGCATCGGCATCCGTTCGCGCTGGCGCATCGGGCCCGCCTCGCCGCGAATCCGCCGGTCGACCTCGCGCCGGAACTTCGCGACGAAGAATCGGAGCTCCGCACGCTGGCGCGAGGAGAGGGCGGCGTCGACTTCCTTCATCCTCGCCCTCACCTCCGACTCGCGCTCGACCTCGGAGGCGTCCACCCGCGCGAGGATCTTGTCGATCTCCGCGTCGGGGGCTCCGACGCGCAGGGCGGTGCGCAGCTCGCGCGCCGAGACGGCCTTCTCCCGACGCCCTTCCCTGCGGATCCGCTCGATCGCCTCGATCTTCGGCACGACCTCGGCGGCCTGCGCGTCGGTGAGTTGGAGCTCCTGGCGGAGCCGCTCGGCGAAGACCTTGCGCAGGCGTTCCCCGGGGCGCGGAGTCTCCGCGGGAGGGGCCTGGTCCTGGGCGAGCGCCGGGGCGGCGAGGAGCAGCATCACGAGAAGGCGAACGATCGTGTTCATGCATCACCTCGGGGCGAAAGGCGGGCCTCTTCCTCGTCGAGCCAGCGTTCGAGACGCTCGAGCGCCTTCTCGTCGAGCTTGTCGAGATCCGGGAACGGGCCGTCCACCGGTTCGACCTCGTCGTCGTCCCCCAGCGCGAGCGCCGACCAGGCGTCCCGTGCGAAGGAGTCGAGCGAGGGCTCGTCGGCCGGTCGTTTCTCGGGGGGCTTGACCGGCGGGTTCGCGACCTCCGGATCCGACGCCGCGGGCTTCGGCCCTTCCGCGATCAGGGGGACCTCCGGCGCGCGCAGGAGCCAGGCGCCCAGCAGCGCTCCGGCGACGGTCGCGGCGACCGCGGCACCCGCCCAGGTCCATCCGCGCGAGGTCTCGGCGTCCAGACGGGATCTCAGGCGGCGGTCGAAGCGTTCCCAGTCGCGCTCGGTGGGCTCGGGGAGCGGATCCCGGTCGGCCGCCGGGAGCGCCGCCATCGCGACGAGCGGGAGCGACGGGCGGCAGGCCTCGCACCCGCCCGCGTGCGCCCGCAGGTCGGCCAGGACGGAGGGGGCGGCGCCCGGACCTTCCGCCAGCGCCTCGGCGAGCACGGATTCGAACGAAGCACAGTCCCGGATCATCGGGAGCCTCCTTTCGAGGTCGTCAGGCGACGGCGCAGGTTTGCGACGGCCTGGTGAAGATGGGCCTTCACGGCCCCGACGGTGAGCCCCATGGCGCCGGCCACGTCCTCGTGCGTCATGCCGGAGAAGACCTTGAGCAGGACCACTTCGCGCTGCCGGGGCGGAAGGGCCGCGACGGCGAGGCGGACGACGCGCCGGGCTTCGCCCTCCTCGAGCGCACCGTCCGCCCGCGGACGGGGGTCCACGGGCTCGGGGGCCCCGTCGACGGGTTCGTCAGGACGCAGGCGCGCCCCCCGGGTCCGGCAGGCGTTCACCGCGATCGTGAGCAGCCACGCCCGAAGGGGAGCGTCCCGCCTCCAGCTCCTGAGCGATCGCCACGCCCGCACGAAAGTCTCCTGCGCCGCATCCTCGGCGTCCGCGGGGGATCTCAGCAGGCGACGTGCCACGGCCATCACGGCTCCTCGGTGCTGCAGAACGAGGACGTCGAAGGCCGCCCGGTCACCCTCGAGGCATCGGTCCACGAGACGGGCGTCGTTGGCGTCCACGTTCATCAGGGAGGACCCGCGCCGGGCCGCGGAGGTTTATGGGGGCAGCAACCTATTTCGCAACTGGGGACAGTCACCGTATTCCCCGGACCCGTAACGTGCGATTCGGGTCC